>VGWG01000025.1 GCA_016873675.1 Lentisphaerota bacterium
ATCTTGCGGGCTTCCGCGTCGGGGGGGGGGTTCCATAACGCTGTCCGATCCGGTCAACTTCGTGGTGACGGTGTTCTGGATCGTTGGCGCGGTGAACGCCTTCAACCTGATCGATGGCATGGATGGCCTGGCGTCCGGTCTCGCGATGATCGCCGCCCTCGGTCTGGCCGGTGCGATGTTCCTCAGGAATTTATCGGTGGATGCGGTTCCCTTTCTCGCTCTGGCAGGCGCGGCCCTGGGCTTCTTGCGCTATAATTTCAACCCCGCGACGGTCTTCCTGGGCGACAGCGGATCGATGTTCCTGGGGCTTGCGGTGGGGGCGCTGCCGTTGATGTCAGGCCAGAAGTCCGAGTTGCTGGCCTCGCTCGGTGTGCCGCTGATCGCCATGGGCATTCCGATCTTTGACACGGCCCTGGCGATCTGGCGGCGGACGCTGCGCGCGCTCTTTCCCGCTATCACGGCGGTCGGCACCCACAGGCTTCGCGGCTTGATGCAGGCCGACAAAGAGCATGTTCATCACCGCGTGCTGGCGCATACGATGAGCCAGCGCAGGGCGGCAATCCTGCTTTACGGATTGAACGTGCTGCTGGTCGCGGTCGGACTGTTTGCGATACTGGCGGAGGAGCGGCGCAACGGGGTCTTCATGATGGCGTTTATCGTCGGTGTGTTTCTGGTCGTCAAGCACCTGACTCGTGTCGAGCTGTGGGATACGGGGCGGGTCCTGCTGGCGAAAGCGCCCCGTTCGATTTCCGCCCGGATTTCCGTGCCGCTCTATATTCTGACGGATGTCCTGATCATGGGTGGAAGCTTTGTGATCAGCCATTGGATCGTTGGGAAGGACGTCGGCACGCATATGCTGGCGGTTGACATGCCGGGTCTGATCGGGATGATCTTCATCTTGCTGGCGACCACGGGCGCGTATCGGCGGGTTTGGTCGCGCGCGCTGTTGCGTGATTTTATGACGTTTGCCGTGACGTTTGTTTCGGGTCTGGCGCTGATGTACGCGGTTTCGATTTTTTGGGAGGCTTACGACCGCATCCGCCTGTCCGTGTCATTGCTGTTTCTGATTATGAGCCTGCCCGCGATGGTTCTGATCCGGCTTTACCGGGAAGTTCTGCGCGAGACGGTTTCCTCGATCGAACGGGTGATTGCGTTGGTCCAGCCAACGGCCACGCGTGCCCTGGTCTGCGGCGGCGGGGAGCGGTTACGGATGTTTCTGCGCGAGAAACGGACACAGCAGATCGCGAATCAGAATCTGGTCGTTGTCGGCGTGCTGGATGACGATCCCAACCTGCAGGGCCGACAGGTTTACGGCATCCGCGTGCTGGGACTGATTGATGACCTGGTGGATTGTGTGCAGACGCATCGTGTCTCGCGGATCATCATCACCATGCACATCGACGACATCCGGCGCGGCCAGATTGCGGCCTTGGCGCGCGAGGCGGGCGTTCCGCTGTATGAGTGGGTGCTCGACATGAGGGCCATCACATGAGCCCCCTGCACATCCGGCGCCGGATCTCGGGCGCTGAGCGGTTTCTTTCTCGTGACATCTGGGACGTCGTGCCTGCCACGCTGCCCGTTTCTCGGCGGGTGGCGTTTCAGGCGTTGCGATTCATATTCGCCGTCGGCCGCGGCTTCCGCCAGAATCAGAGCGAGTTGCACGCCTCTGCGCTCACCTATTACACGCTGATGGCGGTGATCCCGGTGCTGGCGCTGGCCCTGGCGCTGGGCCGGGTCTTCGGCGGCGCCGAGATGATAAGAAAGCAGTTTGCGGACTATCTCGGCGCGTTCTTGCGCCAGATGGCGGCGCAGTCCGGAACAGCCGATGAGGCTGCCCGATCGGCCGCGCTGGCGTTCGCCGGGCAATTGGAGGTCAAGGCCATCGAGCTTTTTGATCAAATTAATACCATCAGTTTCGGCACGCTGGGTGGAGTCGGCGCGGTCGCGCTGATCTGGATGGTCATCGGCCTGCTCGGGCGGGTCGAGGTGAGCTTCAATCTGATCTGGGGAGTTCCTGTCCCGCGCACATTATGGCGAAAATTTACCGACTATCTGAGCGTGGTGCTGATCCTGCCGTTCCTGGTCACCGCCGCATCCACAGTGCCCGTGCTCGACCTGCTGGCGCGCGGGGCCGACACGGTGGGCGGGGCCGCCGTGGCTGACACCGTGCGTACGGTGGTCGGTTCGCCCATGCTGAAGCAGGCGCTCGTGCTCGGCATGGGCACGATCACGTTCAGTTTTCTCCTCATCTTTATGCCCAACATGCGGATCCGGCTCGCGCCGGGTGTCGCGGGTGGTTTCCTGACGGCGATGCTGTTTGGCGTCTGGCTGGTCGTGTGCGCCCGTCTCCAGATTGGGATCGCCAAATACAGCGCGCTCTACGGCGGATTCGCTTTGCTGCCGATCCTGCTGATGTGGGTCTATACCAGTTGGCAGATTATCCTGCTGGGCGCGGAGGTCACCTTTGCGCTACAGAACGGCGCGACCTGCCGCATGGAGTCGGCGGCCGGCCGCGCGAGCCCGTACACCCGGTTTCTGCTCGCCGCGGCATTTTGCGCCGAGGCGGCGCGCGGGGTCCGGGAGCAGGGTCAGCCGTTTGACGCGGAAGCCTTCTCGCTGAATCGGCGGGTCTCGTCGCGGCTCAGTCAGGACGTGCTTGAGGACCTGACACGCGCCGGGGTGCTGGCCCGGATCGAAGGGCACAACGGCCTCTACCTGCCGTGCCGGGATTTCTCGGTCATGACCGTCTCCGAGGTGGCCAAGACTGTCTTGTCGGATGGAACCCAGCCGAACGAGTTGGGGTTGCAACGGATGGACGAACCGATTCTGAAGCTGGGCCCCAAGCTCCTGGAGGCGCTGGACGGCGCGCTTGCCGTTCCTGTGGCCGATTTGTGACAGGAGGAACATCGTGATGACACCCACTAGCGAAGTTCGACGGGATGCGAACGGCACGCACACGGCGGCGGATCAGGCGGTTGACCGCTTTCTTTCCGACCGACAGAAGGCGCTCATCGGCACGGGGCTGACGGTGCTTGCAGTCTCCTGCAGCATCGGGTTTGCGACCGTGCTGGCGGTCTTTGGCGGTCGTGTGCTCGCGTCGCTCCAGGGGGTTCTGGCGCCCATTCTGGTGGCTGCGGTTCTGGCGATGTTTTGCAAGCCCTATTATGATTGGTTGCATCGCGTGTTGCGCCGCTCGCATGTGCTGGCCATGGTTGTCTTCTTTGTGTCCACGCTGCTGCCGATCGGACTGCTCGCCTGGACGGCCGGCGCGCTGATCGTCGGACAGGGGATCGAGCTGTTGCGCAACCTGCCGGAAATCGTCGAGCACACGCAGGAGTCGGTGGTCAGCCGGATACCCGCTTTGGGCGAGGTTCTGTCACGGTATGGACTTTCCGAATGGTTAAACGACCAGATCCTGACTCTGGCGCAGGCGGTGAAGCACGCCTGTGAAGCACGCCTCAACGGAGGCGGGGCCATCCAAGCGGGCGCAAGCGTGTTAAGCCTGCTCGGCGGTTTGCTGAACTGGATGGTGCTGCCCGTCTATCTCGGCTTTTTCCTGATGCGGCGGCCGGTGTCGGGCACGGATGTCGAGTCGTTCCTGCCCTTTCTCAAGCCGAACACCCGAACGAACGTCGTCTACCTGATCGACCAGTTTCTGATCATCCTGACCGCCTTTTTCCGAAGTCAGGTGCTGGTCGCTCTGATTCAGGGCGTTCTGTTCGGAATCGGCTTCTGGTGCGTCGGCCTGAGCTACGGGCTGTTCATTGGCCTGGCGCTCGGCGCGCTCAATGTTATCCCATACATGGGTAATCTGGTGGGTCTCCTGGTCGCCCTGCCGATGGCTCTGGCCGAGGGCGGGGTGGGGGAGCTGGGGTTGGTGGTGGTGGTCTTTCTGGCGGTTCAGACACTCGACAGCTACGTCATCACGCCCAAGGTCATGGGGCGTCGCACCGGGCTTCACCCGGTCGGGATCATTTTCTCGCTGTTGCTCTGGACGTCGATTCTGGGGGGGTTCTTCGGCTTGATGCTCGGCGTTCCCCTGAGTGCTTTCGTCGTTGTGCTCTGGCGTTTGCTGAAGAGCGAATACATTAAGGAGATCGTGTGACCGGAGCGCCTCAGATCCCAGGAATCCGCTCGGCGAATTTCGTCGGTTTCAACATCGCGTTGCTTCTGGGCGCGCTCAACGACAATTTTTTCAAATTCCTCCTGGTTTTTTACATCAGTCGCCTGAACGGTATTCCGGCCGATCCTGCGGTGATTGCCGTCGCGGGCGTTGTCTTTGTCGTTCCGTTCCTGGCGCTGACGCCCCTCGCGGGCCTGATGGCGGACCGCTTCAGCAAAAGCCGCCTGCTGCAGGTCATCAAGGCCGCCGAAATCTTCATCATGCTGTCCGGATGGATCGCCTTCCGCATGCAGAGCCCGACAGGCCTCTACGCGACGCTGGCGCTGATGGCCGCGCAGAGCGCCCTCTTCGGGCCGGCCAAGTACAGCATCCTGCCCGAGCTGGTCCGGCCGCCCGAGCTCTCGCGTGGAAACGCCGTGGTTGCGGTGTGCACCTACCTGGCGATCATCGCCGCCTCGGGCCTGGCGCCGGGGGTCGTTGACCTTTGCCGCGGCGACTACGTCCACGCGCAGGGCGTGGCCCTCGCTCTCGCCGTGATCGGCTTTATTGCTTCGCTTCTGGTCGGCCGTACGCCGGCCGCCGGGACGGCGCGCCGGGGCTCCTGGTTTGTGGTTGACGATGTCTGGCGCACGCTGCGGGATTTGCGCGCGCGGGATTACCTCATCGGCGCCATCCTGGGATCGGCCTTCTTCAGCCTCGTGGGCGCGTTTGTTCAGGGGAACATTCTCTCCTACGGCGTGCGGCACATGGGCCTGAGCCAGGAGAGCAGCGCCTATCTGTTCCTGGTCGCCGCCGCCGGCATCAGCGCGGGGAGCTGGCTGGCCGGGCGGCTGTCGGGCCGGCTGATCGAGTTCGGCATCGTGCCCATCGGCCTGCTGGTCATGGCCTTCGGCGCGTTGGTGTTCGGGCTGGCGCCGCACGGCATCGCGCCCGTCGCCACGCTGCTGGTGCTCACCGGCGTGGGCGGCGGGCTGTTCCTGATTCCGCTCGACGCCTTTATCCAGCGCGACGCGCCGGCCGACCGCCGCGCAGAGGCCGTGGCGGCTGCGTCGTTCATCGGATGGCTCGGCGTGCTGGCCGCGCAGGGCATCATCGCCGGCAACCAGGCGATCGGGCTGACGCCGGCCCAGGGCTTTGCCGTCCTGGGCGCCCTGACGCTCGTGGCCGGCGTGCTGGCGGTGCGTGTGCTGCCAGACTTCCTCACCCGTTTCGTCGTGCTGGTCTTCACGCGCCTGCTCTGCCGGGTGCAGGTGTCCGGGCTTGCCCATGTGCCTGAAAGCGGCGGTGCGTTGATCGTGAGCAACCACGCATCCTATCTGGACGCGGCTCTGCTGATTGCCACGCAGCAGCGCCGGCTGCGGTTTGTCGTGTGGCGCGGGATCTACGAGCGGTGGCGCCTGCTGCGGCCGGTTTTTCGCATTCTCAACTGCATCCCGATTTCCGGCGATGACCCGCCGCGCCAACTCGCCGCCGCCATCCAGGCCGCCCGCCGGGCGGTGCAGGATGGCTACTTGGTGGTGATCTTCCCCGAGGGCGAGCTGACCCGTACGGGTCACATCCGAGCCTTCCGACGCGGCTTCGAAAAGGTCGTCAAGGGCACGGGCGCGCCGATCATCCCGGTCTATCTCGGCGGAGCGTGGGGATCGCTGGGCAGTTACTACCGGGGCAGCGGCATGCGGCGCTTGCCGCGCCTCGGCCGCTATCCGTTCTCGGTGATCTTCGGCCGGCCGATCCCGACCGACACGCCGCACGACCAGGTGCAACAGGCCGTTGCCGAGCTGTCGTGCGAGTACTTTGCGGAGCGCCGGCTGCGTCGCCGACCGCTGGGCGAAGAGGCCCTGCGGGCCCTGCGGCAACGCGCCTGGCGGCCGCTGCTGGCCGACACGATGGGCCGCTCCCTGACCGGCTGGACGGCCGCCGCAGGCGCCTGCCTGTGCGCCGCGCGCCTGCGGCGCCTGGGTCCGCCGGGCACCCCGGTCGGCATCCTGCTACCGCCTTCCGTGGCTGGGGCGCTGGTGAACGTCGGCACCCAGGTCGCCGGTTTGGTTCCCGTGAATCTCAACCCCACCGCATCGGCCGAGGCGCTGCGTTCGGCGATCACGCAGAGCGGTCTGCGCGTCGTCGTCACGTCGCCCGCGCTGCTGGCCCGCCTGGGCGTGCCCGATCTGCCCGCCGATCAGCTCGACGTCGCTGCGATCATGCAGGCCTCCCGGATGTGCCGCGGGTGCGCGGCGTTGGCTGGTCTCGTGCTCCCCGTGCGTCTGGTTGTGCGCCGTCCTGCGCGTTTTGGCGGGGACTCACCGGCGGCCATCCTCTTCTCCTCAGGATCCACCGGCACGCCCAAGGGCATCGTGCTCAGCCATCACAACCTGTTTTCCAACGTGGAGTCACTGCGCATGGTTTTTGAGACGCGCGATAATGACCGCCTGCTGGCCGCGCTGCCGTTCTTCCACTCCTTCGGGTTCATGGCCAGCATCTGGCATCCGGTGCTCAGCGGTGTGCCGGTGACATACCACGCCAATCCGCTCGACGCCGCCGGCATCGGCAAAGCATGCCGGGAGCACGCCTGCTCGCTGCTGTTCTCGACGCCGACGTTTCTGGCGCTTTACACGCGCAAGATCGATCCCGCCGATTTCCGTCATCTGCGCTTTGTGGCGACCGGTGCCGAGCGGTTGCGCCCTGCCATTTCCGATGCGTTCGAGACGCGCTTCGGCATCGCGCCGCGCGAGGGATACGGCGCCACCGAGCTTTCGCCCGTGGCGGCCTTCAGTGTGCCGGATGTGTCGGCCGGCGGCGCGCATCAGTCCGGCTCGAAGCCGGGTTCCGTCGGACTGCCCGTGCCCGGCGTGGTGATGAAGGTGGTGGACCCGGAAACCGGCTGCAGCCTGCCGCCCGGCACGCCCGGTTTGCTGCTGGTAAAGGGTCCCAACGTCATGATCGGCTACCTGAATCGCGACGACCTGACGGCCGCCGCCATTGTCGACGGGTGGTACCGCACGGGTGACATCGCCTCCATTGACGAGGAGGGCTTTGTGCGCATCACCGACCGGTTGGCGCGTTTCAGCAAGCTGGGCGGCGAGATGGTGCCGCACGGCGCGATCGAGGAGATTGTGCAGCAGGCCACGGGTCGGACCGAGCCTGTCGTGGCCGTGACGGCCGCGCCGGACGACCGCCGCGGCGAACGTTTGGTCCTGTTCTACACGCGCGCCACCGTCTCCGTGGAGGTGATCCATGCGGCCATCGCGGCCGCCCCCCTTCCCAACCTGTGGAAACCCGACCCGGACGCCTGCGTGCCCATCGACGCCATGCCGCTTCTCCCAACCGGAAAACTGGATCTTTCCCGTCTGCGGGAACTGGCCCGGGCCGTGTGACCGAATGGTGCGCACCGCGCCGTTTGAGGTGCAGGGGACTGACGATGTGAGCGACTTGATCATCAAGCAGATGGAGAAGAAAACGTCCGAGGTTCTCGGCTTTCCAGACGTGAGAAAGCAATAACTGTCGATTCGCCGCTTTTGGGCAAAATAATTTGCATGGACTTTTTAGCCATCTTTATATAAACTGCCGTCTTCAATTTTTTCAGGTTGGAAAGGGATTGCTATGACCCCCGCATTATTATTGCGTGAAGGCTTCATTCTCCTCGCGGTTGGAATGCTGATCGTCTACGCTTTCTTGCTGGTCATGATCGGCGTGATGTCGCTGTCCAAATTCTTTGAGCGCTTTTCCTATCTGCTGCCGGATGCCGAGCAGGCCGCACCCAACAAGCCGAGGCCCGCCGCCGCTCCCGCAACCGACGAAGCATTCAAGATAGCCATCGCCATCGCGACTGCCCGTCGGCGCTGATTTCAGCCTCCCCCCTCGTTCTTCCACCGTTTCCTTTCCCCCTTCATTCTCCAGCCTTTTTCCACCCTTCGAATCTTTCCCGCATTCCCGACCTAACCCGCAAGAGGAGTTCCACCCGTGGCCAAAAAACAAGTCCGATTCATGTGCACCGCCTTTCGTGACGGCTTCCAATCCGTTTACGGCGCCCGCGTCCTGACCGAAGACTTCATGCCCGCCGTCCATGCGGCACGCGAGGCCGGCATTTCGTATTTTGAAGCGGGCGGTGGCGCGATGTTTCAGTCGCCCTATTTCTATAGCAACGAAGATGCCTTCCACATGATGGACCGTTTCCGCGAGGTTGCCGGTCCCCAGGCGAACCTGCAAACGCTCGCCCGTGGCGTGAACCTCGTATGCCTCGATTCGGCATCGTCCGAGGTGATCGCGCTGCATGCCAAACTCTTCAAGAAGCACGGCATCACCACGATCCGCAACTTCGATGCCCTCAACGACGTCAACAACCTCGTGTATTCGGGCCAGTGCATCCATGATGCGGGGCTCAAGCACCAGATCGCCGTCACGATGATGGCCCTGCCGCCCGGGTGCACCGGCGCTCATGATCCCGATTTCTACGAGAAGACGCTGCGCGAGATTCTGAAGGTCGGCATCCCGTTTGATTCGGTCTGCTTCAAGGACGCCTCGGGCACGTCGACCCCGGCCGTCGTTTTTGAGACGGTCCGGCGCGCGCGTAAGCTCCTCCCTGCGGGAACGCAGATCCACTACCATACCCACGAGACCGCCGGGTGCGCCGTCCTCGCCTATAAGGCCGCCCTCGACGCAGGCGCTGATTTGATCGACCTGTCGCTCGCCCCGGTCTCCGGCGGCACCTGCCAGCCCGACGTGATCGTCATGTGGCACGCGCTGCGCGGCACCGAGTACGATCTGGGCGTCGATATCGACAAGGTGCGCGAGGCCGAGGCGGTCTTCCGCGACTGTATGAAGGACTACTTCCTTCCGCCAGAGGCGCTGGCGGTCGAGCCTCTGATTCCGTGGTCGCCCATGCCGGGCGGCGCGCTCACGGCCAACACCCAGATGCTGCGCGACAACAATCTCATGAGCCGCTATGGCGAAATGATCGCGGCCATGTCCGAGGTCGTCCGCCGCGGCGGGTTCGGCACTTCGGTCACCCCGGTCTCGCAGTTCTACTTCCAGCAGGCGTTCAACAACGTGCTGCACGGGCCGTGGAAAAAGATCGCCCCGGGCTATGGCAAGATGGTGCTTGGCTATTTCGGCAAGACGCCGGTCCCGCCGGACCCCGAGATCGTGAAGATCTCTGCCGAGCAGCTCAATCTCCAGCCGACCACCAAGACCGTCTTGGAGATTAACGATGCCGACCCCAAGAAGTCACTCCCCACGTTTAGAAAGATGCTCACCGACAAGGGGCTGCCTCTGACCGACGAGAACGTCTTCATTGCCGCCGCCTGTCAGGAGAAGGGCATCCTCTTTCTGGAGGGCAAGGCCACCGTCGGCGTCCGCAAGAACGCGTCGGCACAGGGCACAGCAAAAGCGGACGCACCCAAATCGGACGCCTGTACGGTCACGGTTGATGGTGCGGCCTATGCGATCACGTTCGCGGGCGATCAGGCGGTCGTCAATGGCAAGGCCTATGCGTTCTCAATCAAAGAAGGCATAGCCGAGACTCCGCCCGCCGCCAAGCCGGCCGCCGCCGCCAAGCCTCCGGCCCCGGCCGAGACTGCCGCCGCCGCTGTGCATATCGTCGCTCCGGTCCCTGGCGTCATCCTGCGCATCATCGTCCAGCCGGGTCATTTGATCAAAGAGGGCGAAGAGATTTTGATCATGGAGGCGATGAAGATGGAGATTCCCATCAAGGCGCCCTCTTCTGGAACCGTGGCCTCCATCGACGTCAACCACGCACAAAAGGTCAACACGGGCGACCTCATGGCGCGCCTCTCGTGAGGCGCGTGCGACACCCAACACTCCCTTTGACTGCCTACCTATGAAAACGTTCATCTTCGCTCTCATCACAGCCTCCGCGCTGATGCTTCAGCCGTCCGTGCGCGCCGAGCCGTCTGCCCCTGATGCGGCTCCCAGCGCGGCTCAGACCCAACGGGAGAAACCCTCTCTGGTCAGCCGCCTGAAAACCATCTGGATGGAAACCGGTATTTACGGTTTTACCGTGACGGAGCCGCGCTATGCCGCTGATCCTGTTGTTGTTGACAGTGAAACCTACCACAAAGAGGTTGAATTGTCGCATAAACCTGGCGTCTTTCCCTACGGCGTTGGCCAGGCGGTCATGGTCGCGGTCTGCCTTGTTCTCATCTATCTGGCCATCATCAAGGGGTTCGAACCGCTCCTGCTGCTGCCGATCGGCTTTGGCGGCCTGCTGGCCAACATCCCCAACGCCGGCATCACCGCCGCGCCGGTGATGAAGATGGTTGTGGACGCCGCCACGGGCGTCTGCACGCCGGTCATGCTCGAACCGGGCGGTTTCCTCTACTACATCTTCGACATGGGCGTCAGCACGGGCGTGTTCCCGCTGCTGATCTTCATGGGCGTGGGCGCAATGACCGACTTCGGTCCGCTGATCGCCAATCCCAAGACCGCCCTTCTGGGCGGCGCGGCCCAGTTCGGCATCTTCTGCGCCCTGCTCGGCGCGCTGGTCTTGAACGACTATGTTCCGGGTCTCTATTTCTCGATCAAGGACGCCGCCTCGATCGGGATCATCGGCGGCGCCGACGGCCCGACCGCCATCTGGCTGACCACCAAGCTGTCACCCGACCTGCTGGGAGCGATCGCCGTGGCCGCCTATTCCTACATGGCTCTGGTGCCGATCATCCAGCCGCCGATCATGAAACTGTGCACCACGGAGGCTGACCGCAAGATCGTGATGAAGCAACTGCGGCCGGTCAAGAGGATCGAGAAGGTCGTTTTTCCGCTGATCGTGACGCTGTTGTGCGCGCTGTTGCTGCCCTCAGCCTCCCCGCTGGTGGGCGCCCTGATGCTCGGCAACCTCGCCCGCGAGTGCGGCGTGGTCGAGCGCCTTTCCGACACCATGGCCAACAGCCTGATCAATATCGTCACGATCCTGCTCGGCCTCGCGGTCGGATCGAAGCTGGCCTCGGATAAATTTCTGACCCCTGAAACGCTGGGGATCATCGTGCTGGGCCTGTTCGCCTTCGCGATCGGAACCGCCACAGGCGTGCTGATGGCCAAGCTGATGAATGTCTTTCTGAAGGAGAAGATCAACCCGCTCATCGGCTCCGCCGGCGTCTCGGCCGTGCCGATGGCCGCCCGTGTGTCGAATAAGGTCGGACTCGAGTCCGACTCGTCCAACTTCCTGCTCATGCATGCCATGGGCCCCAACGTCTCGGGCGTTATCGGCTCGGCCGTCGCCGCAGGCGTCCTTTACCGCCTCTGCAGCGTCCTGTAGGCGGCCGCTGAATCGCGGCGGACCTGGTGTGTGGACGCATGAGGCGCAGCCGGGGCACGGTGGGACAGCTTATGCGCATACTGCTTATTGGCGCGGTGGCGATCACTCTGGCGGGGACGCAGGCCTTCGCCCGCGTGACCAACCTCGTGATCGCCTCTTGGAACGTCGAGAACCTGTTCGACGCCGCAGACGACCCCGACAATCCGGGCGATGATGAATTCACGCCGCGCGGCAAGATGTACTGGACTGCGGCGCGCTATGCGCAGAAGCTGACCAATCTGGCGGAGGTGGTCGCGGCGATGAGGCCCGACATTCTCTGCCTGGTGGAGGTTGAAAACCGCCGTGTGCTGGAGGATCTCTCCCGCGTGACCGCGACGGCGTTTGGATGGAATCTCCCGGTCATCATCCACCGCGAGGGAGGCGACAAGCGTGGCATCGACGTGGCCATCCTCTCCCGCCACGAGCCAGGCAACATCGTCTGGACCGCCCCCGTCACCGGCATGCGCGACCAACTTGCCGCGACGTTTGACTTTGAAGGCCGCGCACTGACCGTTTTTTGTAATCATTGGAAATCATGGTCGGGAAATCCCGACACCAATGTGGCGATTCGCACGCAGGAGGCCCGCCATCAGGCGCAACAGGTGCGGACCCTCCTGACCCTCCGGACAGACGCCGCCGTCCTCGCAACCGGCGACTTCAACGACCCTGTCGAGAGCGATATCCTACTCCATGCGGCGGGTTTCGTCCCCTGGCCGCCTGGTCCAAGTCATCCGACGAACGCTGTGCTGCACAACCTCTCGGGCCTGCTGCCGCCTGATGGCCGAGGCACGTATTACTACAGCCGGAACCGGGTGTGGAACTCTTTTGACTCCATGGCGGTCAGCCCCGGCATGCTCCCGGGCTCGGATTCGCCCGCCGCCTGGCAGGCGGTGACCAACACCTACGCGATTTTTGTCTCCGGCCCGCAAACCAACGCAGCGGGCCGGCCGCTCTCCTATTGGCGAGCGCGGGCCGCCTACACAAGCGGGCGGCAGCGGATCGGCTACTCCGATCACTTCCCGGTGCGAGTCGAGCTGTTTTCGCCGCTGCAGAAATCAACCGTGCCCCGTGATGAAAACGAACAGGTGCTTCCATGAGCCTATTTAACTGCGTCATGCAGGATCCCGCATCCTATTGCCTGGATGTCGAAACCTTGGGTGAGTGCCAAATCGACTCGCCGGCGCGTCTGCGCCAATTCATCACCAGCGGGTCCCGCGCCGTGATGGCCTATGAGGTCGAGCTGCTCAAGAACGCCATGAGCAAGCTCGACGGTGCCCTGCCGTCGTTCGAGATGGCGGGCCCGCACCGCAAGATCTACCATGACCCCGCTTGGAGCCGCGCGGCGATCCTCACGGCGGGCGGACTGTGTCCGGGGTTGAACCATGTGATCAAAGGGCTGGTCGAAATTTTATCATTCGATTACGGCATCAAGCTGATTTACGGTATCCGCTACGGGTTCTGCGGCCTCATTCCGCGCTTTGCCCATGCGCCGATCATGCTCAATACCGATGTGGTCGACACCATTCACGAAGTCGGCGGCACGATCCTGGGCTCCTCGCGCGGTCAGCAGGACACCCGCGAAATCGTTGACACCCTGACGCGCATGAACATCAATCTCCTCTTCTGCATCGGCGGCGACGGCACGCTGCGCGCGGCCCGGGATGTCGCTGACGAATGCCGCAAACGCCGACTGGCCGTGAGCGTGGTGGGCATACCCAAGACGATTGACAACGATCTCAACTTCGTCGGCCGCAGCTTCGGCTTCGAAACCGCCGTCGCCGAAACCTCTCCCATCCTCAGCTCGGCCCATACCGAGGCCAAGGGCACCCACTACGGCATCGGTCTGGTCAAGCTCATGGGCCGCGATTCGGGGTTCATCGCCGCCTATGCCACGGTTGCCAACCCGATCATTAACTATTGTTTGATCCCAGAGATGGATTTTGAGATTGAAGGGCCCTGCGGGCTCCTCGCGGCCATCGATCGCCGATTCAATTCGGGAAAGGATCACGCCGTGATCGTCGTCGCCGAAGGCGCCGGGCAACGGCTGATCAGCGGCGAGGCTGAGCGGCGCGATGCCTCGGGCAACCTGCCGAAAAAGGACATCGGTGAATACCTCAAGCTCGCGCTGGAGGCTCATTTCAAGGGGACGGGACGGAATGTTTCGGTCAAATATTTCGATCCGAGTTATTCGATCCGCAGCGTGCCGGCCAAGGGGACGGATGCGATCCGCTGCTACCTCCTGGCGCGCAACGCGGTCCACGCCGCGATGGCCGGGCGCACTAACTGTGTGATCTCCAATATTTCGGGGAACGCCTACACGCTTGTGCCGACACAACTCGTCTGCACCGAACGGCAGCAGGTGGATCTGAACAGCGATCTCTGGAAAGCGGTTCTTGACGCCACGGGGCAGTTCACGTCCTTCAACCCCGGCACGACCGACAGGCAGGTGCCATGAATCCGTGCAGGACGCACCCAACCCCGAAGCCGCTATGCGCGGTGGTGGGCGTCGTGGGACGCACCAATTCCGGAAAATCGACGCTCGTCAACCGGCTGGTCGGCGAGAAGGTCTCCATTGTCAGCCCCGTCGTGCAGACTACGCGCAACACGATTCGCGGCATCCTCTCCGAACCCCGCGGCCAACTGGTCTTTCTTGATACGCCGGGGTTGCACAAGGCCGAGGGGCACCTCGGCACGCTGATGAACCGGATGGCCCGGCAGGCGGCGTCGACGGTTGACATTGTGCTGCTGGTGATTGACGGTTCGCATCAGCCGCAGATTGAGGACGACGGCTGGCTGCGACGGCTGGCGCATACCGAACAGCCGTGCGTGTTCCTCCTCAATAAGTCCGACCGAGAACCGCTCTACACCGCCGAATACCAGACGCTGTGGGCGACGATCCTTCAGGAAAAGGGCGTGACGAAAGAGGTCCTCTGGATGAGCGCGTCAGCGTCGGGCGGCGCGGGCGTCGCGGCGGTCGCCGACACCCTCTTCACCCTGGCCGCCCCGGCGGATGAACTCCTGTTCCCGGATGATGTGGTTTCCGATTATCCCCGCAAACTGGCAATCGCCGATGTCATCCGCGAGAAGCTTTTTGCCAAGCTCATGGATGAGTTGCCGCACGAAATCGCCGTGCGCGTGGACGAGATCGTCGAGGAGGGGACCGACTGGCACATCACCGCCACCATTCTGGTCAACCGCTACTCACAGAAGGGGATCGTCATCGGCGACAAAGGGCGGACGATCCGCACCGTCAAACGCGGCGCCGAACCCGAGATCAGCGACATGTTCGGAATCCACGCCCATCTGGAGCTGTGGGTCAAGGAAGAGAAGAACTGGATGAAGAACTTCTTCCTCCTCCGCCAGCTCGGATATATCGGCGATCATATCCCGTGAGCTGTTGAGGCGCCTCCCCAACCTCCTGAGTCGGTTCTGCATGCGTTTTTTGGGTCGCGTTTTCTTGTTGCATTGTTGCGCAACTATGCTATATACTGGCAGCATGAACTCGGAAGAATTGAAAGCGCGGGCGCGGGTGATGAAGGCGCTGGCCAGTCCGGTGCGCCTGAAGATCGTGGACGAGTTGAGCCGTGGCGAGCGCTGCATCTGCGAACTGCAGCCGCTGTTCCCCATGAATAAGTCCACGCTCTCGCGGCACGTCGCCGAACTCCGGAACGTCGGCATCGTCGGCGAACGGCGGGAGGGTGTGCGGAGCTACCTGCGGTTGCTAACCCCGTGTGTCCTGAGCATGTTTGATTGCACCATGCGTGTGCTCCGCGCGGAAGCTGCACGTCAGGCGGATGTTGCCAGGGGCGGAAAGGCGTCTGAACCATGAGCGACGGCAATCGCCGGGAACTGAAGATACTCGGATGGCTGGTCGGACTCTTTCTGGTCCTCTACCACCTGCCCGTCGAGACAGCGCGTTTTCAAGGCGCGATCATCGAGGCGTTCAAACTGGCCAAGTGGTATGCGCGGGAGCACGTGTTGCTGTGCCTCATCCCGGCCTTCTTCATCGCCGGAGCCATCGGCGTGTTCGTCAGTCAGAACGCTGTGATGAAGTACCTCGGGCCAAAGGCATCGAAGTGGCTGTCCTATTCCGTCGCTTCGGTCTCCGGGACCATCCTCGCCGTCTGCTCCTGCACGGTGCTTCCTCTGTTTGGCAGCATCTATATGCGCGGTGCCGGTCTTGGCCCAGCCGTCGCGTTCCTCTATTCCGGACCGGCGATCAATGTGCTGGCCATCGTGTTGACCGCCCGCTTGCTGGGCTGGCAGTTGGGCGTGGCACGGGCGGTGGGCGCCGTGACGTTCAGCGTGGTCATTGGACTGTTGATGCATCTGCTGTACCGCAAGGAAGAGCGGGCGAAGGCAGCCAAGGCCCAGGATCTCTATATGGGCGAAGACGCGCCCGGGAACCGGCCGTTGTGGAAGACCGCTCTGCTCTTTCTGGTCATGGTTGCAGTGCTGGTTTTCGCCAACTGGGCGCGCAGCGGAGACGTGCGAGCGGTCTTCCTCTGCTGTCCCAACGGCCTGACGACTCTCCGCGTCGAAGGGCGGGAGATGGAGCGCACCGCCGGATATGTCCGTGTCTTGACAGCCGACGGGGCGGTGCAGACCATTCCCTCCGCCGATCTCGTCTCCATTGCCCCCCTGCGGCATCCAGGCGTTCAGGATGCCGTGCATGCCTGGCGCTGGGCGATCGTTCTCGGGGCGCTGGCGGCATTGGCCCTGATGGTTATTCGGTGGGTGCCCGGATCGGAGCGGAAGGAGTGGTTGCGCGGCACATGGGGATTCGGGAAGCAGATCACTCCCCTGCTGATGGGCGGCGTACTGGCAGCGGGTTTTTTTCTCGGCAGCCCGGAATCGCCCGACGCCGGGATCGTGCCCAATGTCTGGATTCGGGCGCTCGTCGGCGATTCGCCATCGCCCCTGCTGACGCTTCTGGGGCGCGACGCGGGTGACGTGCCGGGCTGGATGAGCGCCGTCTGGCCGGTCTGGACCAATTTCTTTGCCTCGTTGACCGGTGCGCTGATGTACTTCGCGACCCTGACGGAAGTCCCGATCCTGCGCGGCCTGCTAGACAGCGGCATGGGACAAGGTCCGGCGCTGGCTCTACTGCTCGCCGGTCCGGCGCTTTCGCTGCCGAGCATGCTGGTGATCAACTCGCTCCTGGGACCGAGGAAGACGCTGACCTTCATCGGGCTCGTGGTGGTCATGGCGACGATCACCGGCGTGGTGTTCGGATGGATGGCGTCGTAGATGGAGATAGTTCTCGCCAAGGCGCAAAGAACGCAAAGGTATGAGACCGGGCTTAGCGTTCTTTGCGTCTTTGCGAGAACAACCAGAAAGGAAGATTCAGGATGAGCGACAAAAATGCGTGTGCATGCGGCGCGGCTCCGAAACTGATCTTCGCGTGTTCCGGTGCTGCGGATGTCGGCGCGATTGCCGATCAGGCGGCGCGAAAACTGACGCAGGACGGCGCGGGCAGGATGTTCTGCCTGGCGGGCGTCGGCGGACGGGTGTCGGGTATCCTGGCGACGACGCAGTCGGCCGCTCGCATTCTTGCCATCGACGGGTGTCCGCTGAACGGCGTGAAGAACTGTCTGGAGCAGGCCGGTTTCACGACGTACGAACGCCTGCAGTTGGCGGACTTGGGCATGGAGAAAGGCAAGACGCCACCGACTCCCGAGACCGTGGCGCAGGCGGCAACGGCGGGGGCTGCAAGGCTGGTGAGCTGATTGAGGGAAAGTGAGGCACTCATGAACAACGACGTTGAGAAGCAGAAGGAAGACTCCTGCGGTTGTGGACGCGGGAGTTGTTGCAGCGGGCCGGGCAAGTGGATCTGGATTGCGCTGGCCGTAGCGGTGGTGGGCGTACTGATCGCCAAGCACGCGGGCAAGAAATCCACGGTTGATCACTCTGCGGCGGGCGAACCACCTGCGGCGGCGGCAAACGCCATGCCGACACCCGCCTCGGAACCCGCCGCGCAAAGCGAGCCGCTACCGCGCCTCGTGGATTTGGGCGCGAGCAAATGCATCCCCTGCAAGATGATGGTCCCGATCCTGGAGGACTTGAAAAAGACCTACGCCGGGAGAATGAAGGTCGTGTTCATTGACGTCTGGAATAACCCGGATGCCGCGAAGCAGTACGGGATCAGCGTGATCCCGACCCAGATCTTCTTCGATGCCGCCGGCCAGGAACTGTTCCGCCACGAGGGCTTCTTCGGCAAGGACGACATACTGGCGAAGTGGAAGGAACTGGGGGTCAGTCTGTGATGGAACAACTCTTTACGGCACTCTCCCGGGCTGTCGAAGGCTCGGTCGGCTTGGCGTTGAGCGCGGCCTTCGTCTGGGGCGTGCTGAGCATCCTGCTCAGCCCATGCCACCTGGCGAGCATCCCGCTGATCGTGGGATTCATCGACCAGCAGGGACGGATTACCACGCGACGGGCGTTAACGATCTCCCTGCTGTTCTCCGTGGGGATCCTGCTCACGATTGGCGTGATTGGGGCCATGACAGCGGCCGCAGGCCGGATGATGGGTGACGTCGGACGCTGGGGGAATTACGCCGTAGCCGTCATCTTCTTTGTCGTTGGCCTTTACCTCCTGGACGCGATCCGACTGCCGATGCCGGGAGCCGCCCAACCGGGCGTGAAGCGCAAGGGGATGCTGGCGGCCTTCATTCTGGGGCTCGTGTTCGGCGTGGCGCTGGGCCCCTGCACCTTCGCCTACATGGCCCCGATGCTGGCCGTGACGTTCAAGTTGGCGGCGACGAATCTGCCCTACGGGATACTTCTGCTGGCGATCTACGGCGTGGGGCACTGCGCGGTGATCGTGTTGGCCGGCACGTTCACCGAGATCGTTCAGCACTATCTGAACTGGAACGAGAAGTCCAAGGGCGCAGTGATCCTCAAGAGACTCTGCGGTGCGTTGGTCCTTCTCGGCGGGCTCTATCTCATCTACACGGCGCGCTGATCGTCCGTCCCGTCCGCCGCAGCGGCCCCGGATCGGCACACGGTGGGGCGCCCCTCGCGATCAGGATGGGCGCCAGGGCAAACGCACCTATCGATTGCATCAGAATCGCAACGGAGTGACGGCCTAGCTGGAAAAAGGAACATCTTGTTCCTCTGCACCGGCAACTCCTGCCGCAGTCAGATGGCCGAGGGATGGGCCGGGCGCTCACAGGCGACGTGATCAAGGCGTTCGTGGAGGGGCTGCCGGAGAACCTGGCCAGGCCCGGACGGGCGAACGCGCGCTAATCGCCGGCTTGCCCCGGCGCGGAGGTTGCGTTATAGTTCCCGTGCGGTGGCGTGCGAACGCAGGGTTCTCGAACGAGAGGTTGTCATGCACACGGTCCCAACGACACGAACGCCGGGCCTCTGCGGCAGACCCGACCCGCCGGCCGGATGCCCCCGGCTGGTCCGCCCCGCCGAGCCCGGCATCTTCACCGAAGCCCGCGAACGGATGGTGCGCGAGCAACTGAAGCCCGCCGGACGGGACATCACGCATCCGGGCGTGCTCGCCGCGATGGCCGGATTCCCGCGTCACGAACTCGTGCCCGAGGCGATCCGCAACCTCGCCTACGCCGACGGCCCCCTGCCTATCAGCCACAACCAGACCATTTCCCAACCCTACATCGTGGCGCTCATGACGCAGGCGCTCGATCCCCGGCCGACGGACCGCGTGCTCGAGATCGGCACCGGCTCCGGCTACCAGGCCGCCATTCTGGCGCAACTGGTTGAGAGGGTTTACACGATTGAGATTATCGAGCCGCTGGCGCAACGCGCCAAGGCGGATCTCGCCCGCCTCGGCTGCGATAACGTGTTCGTGCGCGCGGGCGACGGCTACCGCGGCTGGCCCGCGGTTGCCCCCTTTGACGCCGTCATCGTCACCTGCGCGCCCGGCCAGGTTCCCGAACCCCTGGTGGCCCAGCTCCGAGACGGCGGCCGCATGATCATCCCCGTCGGCCCCGACGGCGGCGTTCAGGAACTCATCCTGCTGACGCGGCGCGATGGCACGCTCGGCCGCCAGGCCATCCTTCCGGTCCGCTTCGTTCCCATGACTGGCGCTATCCGCGAGCGGATATAAGCGCGATGAGTACTGCTCACGTGGCAGCGGTCGCGCGTGCACGAACGGGTACAGACCCTGAAACACACAACCGGAGGCTCTTGCAAAACCTCGTAAGTGCGGGCGTGGCACGGGCATCTTGCCCGTGTTTCACGGGCGGGACGCCCGTGCCACGGGGGTTTTGCAAGAGCCTCAACCGGTCAGAGGGCTTCCGTCTCCAGGCACTTGTATCCCATGACTTTCAACAGAAGAACGGCCTGATTCCAGTACGGACCGGGGCTGTCGACGTATTCTTGCTTGATCAACCGGAGGGGATCTGTGCGATTCTTCTGCCGTTCGTCCAACAGGCTCATGACCGTCTGCCCCAAACGGTTATCCATCTGCGGGCCGGCCGCCTGCCCTTGCGTATCGATTGGCGAGACGCCCAGCGCCGCTTTCATTTTCGCCACATCGTCAACGTTCGCATGCAGGCACTCGGTTAGAAAGACCTCGACAGCCCGCTCCAGAGCCGGGTCCTGAGGCACCCGGCTTCCCCTGGAGGACGGGGTGACTCCTGTGGTGGCGCACCCCGCCAGTATGAGCGCGGTGATGACCGCACACAGGGTGCCGCCAACACCCACTCGTCCTGAGTCATCCATAGATTCGTCTCCCCGTTTCAAAAAACCGGCGGACCTCATCGGTCCGCCGGCTGCGTTAATCCGATGGACTTACGACTTACTTGTTCAGGGCGCTATCCACGCTCTTCGCGGCATCCGCTCCGGCCTTCTCAGCGTCCTTCGCCGCGCTCGCCGCCGCCTTCTTGGCATCCTCGGCGGCGCCGCTCAGACGCTCCGCCAACGTGGGCTCCTTTTTCTTGCAGCCCGTGAACACGACCGCAACAACGGCAATCATCGCCAACATAACCAAACGCTTCATGTGTGTACTCCTTGTTTTGTGTTTATCTCACGACGTGTTAACGTCGCCTCCTGGGGTGAGAATGAAACCGGATCACCCTCTCCCCAAAAATCCATTGTGCTTTCATTTGTCTTTCGGCGCGGGCGGCGCCTCGGCCGTGACGCGACTACCAGGGCCGGTCTGTATCCTCTTCATCGCGTCAGGCAACACGCTGTCCAGGAGCCCGGCGAACCAGAGCGCGAGCGCCAGCGCGACGAGTATCACGGCCGCGACGATCCGGTTGCGCACGGTGTTGTCGTCGGCGAACGGATCGGTCAACTGACACTCCGCATGGGCCGGAAGCACCGCCTCGGTGGTGAAAAGCCTCCCCAACTTGAGCGAAAGGCGCAACCGCCGGTTGATGGCCCACCCGCATGCGTTGAGGATCGGCGCCACGTCGCGGGCGCGCAGTTTGAACCAGGTCAGGATCATCGAAGGCCCTGAAACCATCAAGAGGATGGCGACCAGCCCAAGCGCGCTTTTCCACAGGGGCAGGCCGGCAACGGCGCTGACCATGCCGCCGATGGCTGTGCTGATCAACCCAACCGCGATGCCGAGGGCCGCCGCCGTGGATGCGAGGGCCGCGCCCTCCATTTTTTTGGGTGCTTCGGCCGCAACCGCACCTGGGGCCTCGATCTTTTTGGCGGCGCTGACGAGCGCGGCGTCCTGCTTGGCGGACAGCATCTTCCGGACCTGTCCGCCAATCATGGCGGCGATCTTGCGCCACGGATCCCAGAAGGCCTCCTTCAGGCTGATGGAGTTGTCCACCATCTTGACGATAACCGCATCCCAGTCTTTGCCGTCGAGATCGTAGAAGATGCCGTTGCGACCGACCCAGAGCGAATGCGCAAAGCCCGATGTGAAGGTCGCGCAGATCGTGCGCGTCTCTTTCGTGGCCGGGCGGGACAGTATGCAGTAGGCAAGACAGCACTTGCTGGCGTCGGCCTGGCTCGAGTGCGCGGCGATGTCATCCACGTGGAAGCAGAGGTTGCAGGCGCGGGCGTCCATATAGAGCGTCCCCACCTGGAAAATCGAGAGGGTCTTTGGGTCGTAAAGACGGCCCATGTTGACGTAGTTGCTGATCAAGGTGAGCAGATTCGCCTGGTAACGGATCAACCGCTCAACCTCCGTGATCTGGGCGTTCTCGGTCGCGAGCGCGGCGTCCCTAGCGATCAGTGCCGTGATGTCCGCTTTTGCCTGGCCAGCGACCACGACGGCGAGGCGGGCCGCGCCCAGACTGGCCACTTCAGCGCCTGTCTTGGCGGCGATCCATGCCGCATAAGGCGCAAACATAGCCTTGAGTGCCTGCCATTGTCCTTCGGACAGCGTGAGACAGCCCGGACCGACAAGAGGTTCCACCACTGCGGCCTTGAAGTCCTTCAGAGCGGCGGACCAGTAAGGATTGACGCCATCGATCATCGGCAGATCACGTCCGGCCGCAATCTTCGATAAAGGGAAAGCCGCAAGGGCTGGCATTCCGACGGTGAGATTCTTGTCGGCCAGCGCAGCGAAGTCGGCATCCGTGCGGCTCAGCGGTCCGGCCGCTCGGGCGTCGAAGGCCGACAGGCCGCATCGGGTGAAGTAGTCATCGAGTTTCGCGCGAACCGCCTCCAGCGCGGCGGCGGCAGTGGCAGTCTTGTCGCCCAGAGGCAGCACCTCAGCGTTCGCGCGCCGGGTCCAGTCGAGGTATGCGGCGGCGGTGCCGAAGAAGGCGTCTACCTTGGCCTGATTAACACCGGGTTTGCCGCTGCGGTCGGTTTCCGCGCCGAAGGCCGCTATGATTTCGGCAATGATTTGCTGGGTTGCCGGATCGTCGGCTGCGTCAACCGGCACGATGCCGTCGCCGTTGAAACGGGTTCCGGCGAAGATCTTAGCGGTGTCGCCGACATCGGCCAGACTGATGGCATCGGCCGAGGCTTTGTCCAGATTGGCAAGAATGCGCTTGGCGCTCGCAAGCAGGGACAGTCCTTCAGGTGTCGAGGTGCTGATGGAAGCGAGACGCAGCGTATCGGAGCCTTCCATCAGGGGGTCCAGCGAGACTAGGCGAACGGACAACCACTTGACCGCTGCGAGCAGTTCGGGCACGCGGATGCGGCCATCCTTATCGGTGTCGAGCAGGTTGAGCGTCTGGGTGTCGAAACGGATGCCCTTCGTGGGGCAACTGAGCGCGGTCCAGAGCTTCTGGTCGAGTTCCGCAAGGTGCGCGATGTCCGCGCCATTACGGAAAAGCACCTGATCCAACCCGCCTGAGCGGTAGAACTTCCATGTGTGCATGCGACCTCCTATGCGAAATGTTGCGGGCGCAGCCCGCATTAGAACGTCCAGCCGACACCCAGAATATAACGCAAATCCTTTTTGTCACGGCCTTCGGAGGGTTGCGAATTGTAGGCCATCTGCGCCTTGGCATCGAGCGAGAGCCAGGGTGTCATCGCCGCCCTCAGCCCCACGTCTGTGTTGACCAGAAACGTGTCGAGGGTTTCGAGGCTGGGACTGTATTCCAGATTATGGAACGCCTTGACGTGGTCGTTGAACGACGTGTTCACGTGATAAGCCAGGCGCCCGGCCATAAAGGTTCGGGTTTCGGTGGGCTCCGAATAGTTCTCGTGAACGTAAGCGAAACCGGCCTCTGTGTCGAAATTAAAGTCCGGCTTTTCAATCCACTGGTAGCCACAACCGATGCCCGGAGTCAGACGCATGCTCAGGTTGGCGATGCGGTCTTTTTCGTATTTCAAGTTTCCGTACCCGTACAACTGCTTCGAGAAGAAGTAATCGTACTGACCTTTGAGAAACCAATTGTCAGCGGTCGTGCTGCTGGCTCCCGTGGTGTCGTCGCGCTGCTGGGCTGAGTAGTATCCCGCGCCCAGCGTGGATCGATCATTCTCCGACCGGCGTGTGGCTTCGGCGCTGAGGACGGCCGTATCGCTCTTGGTGTTACCCCGAACGAGCGTGGCTCCCGCCGACACGATCCCCTTCCACTGGGCTTTTTCAGGATTGACCTTTACGACATGGGCCAGCGCAATCGACTGCGGCTCGGCCGAGCCTCCCGCAATCGCGGTCACATAGCCCTCGTCGGATGCGGCCACCTTTTGAGAGAACACGGTCCCATCGGCCATGGCGATTTCGATCGGTTCGTCCGTCGAAAAAGTCCGGATGTCTACCAGATTCAGCGTCACCTTGCCCGCTGCTTTGGAGGAGAACATCATTTTCCCGCCGACGACACTGTCGACTGTGCCGGTCAGCCGGTCGCCGGACTTGAACAGCACCTCGTCGCCGAATGCCGTTGTGATCGCCAAGCCGCCGAGGGCCGCCAGTGCTACACTCGTGTGCTTCATTCTTCTGCTCCCTGGGGATCGTTGACCGCCCGGCGCCGCGACGCGAAGACGTCATGTGACCCGATGAAGCGCTCTCACGGGCACAAGGAACTTCTATACGCGTGAGAATTGTTGCAGGTACGTATGAAATATGCAACAAGTTCTTTGACCTTCTTTGACAAAACCTGTGAAGTCCGGCAGTCCGCAGGTGCGTGACAAGCGCCGTGCCTTTTGCATGCGTGTTGCGCGGTCATTTCGCTGCTTCCGGCATTGGGGTTTCGCTGCTGACCGGAAGTTCCGGCCGGGCCGCCCATTCGGTCCAGCCAGCATCATACCAACGGACGCGGCTGTAGCCCAGAAGACGGGTCAGCACAAAATAGGTCTGACTGGCCTGATGACCCGTGCGGCAGTGGACGATGACCGGCGAGTCTTTGGAGGGAATGAGTTTCGCATAGGCGTCCGCCAGTTCCTGAACCGGCTTCAGCGTGCTGAACGTGTCCCCCTTGGCCACATCATCGGAGAAGGGCCGGTTGACCGCGCCCGGCACGTGGCCGCCACGCGCTTCGTCGCGCTTCCTCCCCGTGTAGTAATCCGCCGGACGAACATCGAGGATCACCGATCCCGTCTTGCCCATTGCGGCGAGCACCTCCCGCGCCGTGACCGTGAACGCATCAGCCGTCTCCGGCGCCGGATACGACGTTGGCGTGACAACCGGCAGCCCGGTGTCCAGAGGCCGCTTCTCGCTCTGCCACTTGACGAAACCGCCCCTCAGCACCGCGTAGCGCCGGTGCCCCAACCGTTCGCAGGCCATGCCGACCAGCGTCGCATCCTGGATCTTGTCGCCCCAGATCACGACAAGCGCGTCTTCCCGACGAAGCCCCATGAGCGAGAAATGCGCGGCCAGAAGGTTCGCAGGCAGCAGCATGGACGGAATGCCCCCGACGCATCCGCGCAAGCTCTCGATGTTCAACGACAGCGCCCCCGGAACGTGCCCGCTATTGTACTCGGGCTGCGGCCGCAGGTCGATGATCTTCACGTCCGGCGATCCGAGGCGCTGCGCCAGCCAGTTGCTCTCCACCTCGGCGGGAAGGGTCTCTGCCGCAAGCGCGGCCGCAGGAGCCGCCACGGGCGGGGGCGCACTCAGGAAGAACGCGCGCCAGGCGCGGATTTTGGCCGCCTGCACGGGCGGAACGGGTTCGCCCCGCAGCGACACCGGCTTGAGGCAGGCGTCGAGAAACCCCGCCAAACCGTCGGTGAGCATGTAGACGTTGCCGAAGCCCAGCCGGGCCAGACTGTCACGGGCCTGCGCGGGATGGGTCATGCCGTTCGAGTAGAGCACGATCACGCCGCGGTTCTTATGCGGCGCGAGCGCGGCAGGCAGGTCTGCGACCTGGATGTTCACCGCCGAACGGATATGGAACTGCGCAAACTCCTCCGGCGTGCGAATATCGACCGGCAGGAGCGAGGCGTCGCCGCCCATCAACCGGTCAGCGAGATCCTCTGGACCGATGTGGTCCGCGCCCTCCTGCATGCCCGTCAGCAGGACCGCCTCCTGCGCGGCTGCCGCCGGCGCCGCCGGTTGCTCTGGCCGCGCGGCAAAAAGCCCGAACGCGCCGATCATCAGCACGGCGCTGAAAACAGGGAGAAAACGCGAATTCAGATAGCCGGCCGAACCGGTGCGGCGTCGCTCGATAACCTCCGCGCCCCAGAAACAGCCGACGGCGATCAGCGTGAAGGCAAACGCGAACCCGGCCTCAGAAACGCCCAGCGATTCGAACCCGAAAACCACCCCGCTGTCGTTGGCAGTCAGCGGCGCCACCACCGGATACAGCTCGTTGTAGAGGATGCTGCCGCCCACCGCGCCGACCAGAAACACCGCCGCGTCAATCTTGCCGGACGCCGCGCCCACAGCCGCCGTGCCGGGACACCAGCCGCCCATCACGAAACCCACGCCGAAAATCAGGCCGCCCGCGACCTGCGCCGCCACCAGCGTGTGCAGGAAGTAGACGTTGTCGGCCGTGACCCAGCCGAAGGCTTTGGCGTAGGAGACGCCGAGCATGGCGACAATGACCGCCGTGAACATGACCTTCATTACCGCCATGTCCCTGAAATAGAAAATCCCCGCCAGCCGTTTCGAGCTGCCGAAGCCGGCGCGTTCCAGCGCCACCCCGAAGGCAATCCCGATCAGAAAGCTCGTCAGAAAGGCCGCAGGTGAGTCCAGCGTGCCGCTGCTGAAGAAGGTGTCAATCATGCCACTGCCTCCTCACGAACCACGCTGCGGCGTAGCCGCCCGCGAACACGCTGACCAGGAACAGGAGGCTGCCCGTGAGCAGCACCGCACTGCCGGACAAGGCCTGGCCGGAGGTGCAGCCGTTCGCCAGCCGGCTGGCGAAGCCGGCGAGTATGCCGCCTGCCAGCGCGAGAAGGATCCGCGCGCGTGGCGCACACCGGGCGCCGCGCTCCACGACCCGGGCGCAACGGCCGGCCAGCAGCGCCGAAACGAGCCCGCCACCGAACACGCCAGCCAGCATGAAGACCAGATAATAGCGCAACGGCTGGTCGCCCCATGCGCCGAAGTACGGACTCGCCAGCGTCCGCGCGGGGGCGAGCGTGAGTTCGCAGAAGGCGCCCGCGCGGGCCAGGCCCGCCGACGCGCCCAGCCCGGCTCCGAGGATCAGGTACGATGCCAGCAGGGTCAGGCCGAGCAGCACCCCGGCGAGATATGGATTCGCATACGGTTTCGGACTCATCATCAGCACCCCGCACTTTTCTTTTTCGGCGCCTGGGGCGCCTGTGGAGCGGCCGGCATCGGAGCGGCCGGTCGCACCGCCGGCATTGCGGACACGGCGGGCGCAAGCGGCACGGCCTTGACCGGCCCGCCCATCTCCGCGTCGCGCCAGTAGGCGTCAAGACCGCCGAACAGCACGTGGATCTGCCGCTCCGTCTTTTGCGAAAGGATCCCGCCCGCCGCCATGGCCAACGAGCCGTCGCGGTCCACGATCACCAGAGGCCCCGCGCCCGTGAGGAAAGTGGGGTCGGCGATCAAGTTGGCCATCGTCACGTTGCGCGCGCCGGGCAGTTGATAATCGGCGAACGACCCGGCGGGACGAATGTCCACAAGGTCGAATGCCCCGGGCAGGTCCACGATCATCCGCTTGAGCGCCGCAGCATCGATTCGGGATGGCAGATTTACCGCGCGGGCGGGCCCCGCCGCTGTCGTTCCGCCCGGAGCGGCGGGCTGGATCACCGGCAGTCCGGCCTCGATCCAGGCCTCGCTGCCGCCCACCAGAGAGGCCACTTTTGTGAATCCCCTGCGCTCCAGCAGGCCGATCCCCATGCTGCTGCGGTACGCCGAGTTGCAGACCGTCACGACCGGCTCGCGCGGGTCGAGCTTCGTGACCGCGAGATCGCCCAGGAGATTGAGCGGCAGGTTTACCACGTTGCCGATGCGGAGCCCCATCCACTCGCTCGGCAGGCGCACGTCGACAATGAGCGGTCCGGTGCCGTCCTGCATCCGCTGATGGAGGGTTTGCGGATCGATCGGCTCGTTCGACAAGACGGGCTGCCGGGCCGCGATCCAGGCATCGAAGCCCACCGTGCCCGCGACCGGGTAACCGACGCGGTGCAGGCGAAAAACGGCCTCCTTCAAATCCTCCTCGTCGTCGCCGCACAGCACGATGCGGCTGCCCCACGGCACGAGGGTGCCCGTCCACGATTCCAGCCGCCCGCGCAGTCCGATGTTTACTGCGTTCGGAATATGTCCCGCCGCAAAGCGCTTCGCGTCGCGGAGATCAACGACGTAAACGGCGCTGGCATCGGTCAGCGTCTTGTCCAGGGCGGGAACCGGAGGCAGCGGGGCGCTCCATGCGACGGGCGGCGGTCCCGCTTGGTTCATTCGGGCGTTGTGAGCGAAGTAGTGTGGCGCGTCGGGTAAACCCTCCAGCACGGCCGTGATGAAGTTGTTCCGACCCGTGTGCTGCAAGTAGGGATTGGTCGCGCGTTCCGTGCCGATGGTCGAGGAGGGCTCGTCTCGCAAATGGGCACCGCACAGCGAACCCGCGCCGTGCGCGGGCAGGACGATTACGCTGTCGTCGAGCTTCGAGAGTTTGTTCTTCCACGTGTCGTAGCCCATCCCCGCGAGCGTGGCGGCGGCCATCGTCCCGCCCAACAGATCGGGACGCCCGATCGACCCCACGAACAGCGTGTCGCCAGTCAGAATGGCGCGGGGTGTGGCTGTGTCGGCCGTGTCAAAAACGAGGGCGCACATGCCGTCAGGCGTGTGCCCCGGCGTGGCCAGAAACTGAAGCGTGACCTCGCCCCACTTCAGCGTCTGCTGATCGGACAGCGCCGCGATGGGGTATTTTGCCCCGCTTTCCCGGCTTTGATAGACGGGACAGCCGAACGCCTTCGTGAATTCGCTGTGCCCCGCCACGAAATCGGCGTGCGAATGGGTCAGGAAGACGCCCGTGATCGCCCATCCCTCCTTCCTGGCCGTGTCTTGATAAACCAGAATGTCGCGGGACGGGTCGACCACCAGCGCATCTCCGTCGCTGACCACGAGATAGGAGTAGTGCGACAAAACCGACAGCTTAAACTGCACGATCGTGACGCCTGCAAACTCGTACCGTTTGACCTCCGTCTGCTCGGCGGCGGCATCACCATGAGCCGCAGCCTCCGCATCTTGGATCGCCGCCGCCCCCGCCGTTTGTCCGGCCAGCAACAGCCCGGCGGCCCAAACCGAAGCATTCACGTGACGCGCCATGCCCCTGTATCTCTGCATATCCGAGCCTCCTTATAGGGCGCGGCCCGAAAGAACTCCGCGCCTCATGATGGCTCTGATTATGCGGGATGCGTGGTAATAGTCAATCTCAATATGGTGTGGGGTGTAAGACAAAAAAGTGAGATTAGGGAGGAAGAGTGAAAGTTTAAGCTGCCTTAAAGCTTCTGATGGAGGCTCGTTGTTTCCAGTAGGGGTCGTGGAGATTATCCGCAATCAGCCCGCGGATGCGCAATACGTTGAGGGATCCAGAAGGATGCCATCGTTGCCCGGCGAGGTCTGTGCGCTGCTTGACAAGCGATTTGCAGGTTCCTTCCATTGCGCCTGAGCCGATACAATAGCCACGTTTGCGGAACGCGCCATAATCCATGCGCTTGAGTTTGTTTCTGAAATAGCCAAGCGCGCCTTCGATCTCCGTTTTCTTGGGATGATCGGAGGGCAGGTTCTCGAAATAGCGGACGGCGCACGCCGCGCCATAGGTGCGCATCAGGCGGCGACGTATCATGAACAGGGCCTCCGCCTTTTGCTTGTCCGCCTCGGCGAGGCGGCACAACTCACCGAGATGTTCAGCGGCATGGTAAAAGTCCACGATTTGGACCGCGCCCTTGAAGCGGTCTTCGACCATGATCCAGATCCACTCCGCGCCGTCGGCCGTAAAGACAACGGTAAATGCCTCATGGTATCCACGTTTGACGGCCTCGTTCAGGAGTATTTGCGAGAACGACGAAACGTCGTCAAAGGAAACGACGCGTGTTGTCGAACTGGGAATCCGCTGCATCTCTCCATCTTTATTGGCCTCCTGCCGAAAGACGATGCCGCCTTTGACCTGGCGTTTCTTCGGCTCTCCGTTCTTTCCGTGGACGCCGACCAGGTCTTCCTTGCGCATGGGTATGCCCGTCATATCCGCTTGGATATTGAGTATCCCGCCTGTGCACACCTCTTTTTTACGTGCCATTGCCCACGCGGTCTCCAGACCCGCGCAGTGGTTGGTCATCCGCTGGACGCGTCGTCCGGGCACGGTTAGCCCAGCTAATCGGGACAGCGACTCCCCGGCTTGATCATAAGAGTGTGCCTGCGCACCGGCCCAGCAGATCAGTCCGGCTGCCGCCGGTGTGCAGCCGCGGATTAAACCCAGCGCGTCATCCAGCGGGAAAGACCGCTTCCTGTTACGGTCCAGGACATAACTGCGGGTGAACGCGACCGGTCCGACCGTTGAAAGCACTTCCCGCGTCCGGTCTCCGCGCCCCCCGGTTTGGCCATCCAGCCCCAGCGCCTGCGGCGCAACCCGCGAATAAAACGCGCCAAGCAGCTTGGCGGCCTCCCGCAGCGCCGCCGATTTCAGAGACGCCTCAACCCATATCAAATCGACCTCGCCAGCCCCGATCTTCGCTTCAATCAGTGCCGCAGCTTGTCGGAGTTCCGATCCGACCGCGCGAAGCGCTTCCGTCCAGCCGTTTTTTTTTCGCTCTCTGCCAGCGCCTCGGCGTTTTGCCAGAACCGACTGATCAGCGCCTCGGCCTCACGCCCCCGCGCCAACTCGGCCAGAGCGCGGGGGGCCTCTTCTCGCGGAATGCGGGCCGAGACCTTTTCGCCATCCAGAAAACGCTGCCAGACGTAATAGGGCCCCGTGCGGTTCGGCTTCCCGTCCCGGCCTGCCGATTCGTACCATTGTTCGCTGATCTGCCCGCGCCGCGCGGCGCCGATCTTCCCGAGCTGGTTCAATACTTCGTGTTGGTCCATGACGAATGCCTCCTGTATCATTAACGATACAATATTATATGACGTTCGCATCCGCCCGGCAACTACTTTCTTTCTCTTTTCCTCCCGCTCTCACTTTTTTGTCTTACACCCGTGTGGATAGGCATCGCGCCAGAGCGGCGGCGTCTCGCCGCGCCGACGTCGGTTGCGCAAGCGCCTCACACGGGGTTCAAAAATATGCTGAAATGGCTGTTGACTTTCACGAACCCCCCCCCCGCATAATACATGCCAATGATGTGTTCTGTATCCGCTCATTTTGTGTTCCACGCCGATGGAGCAGGAGCGGGTTTTTTTGCGGGGAGACTCCGAGTCGTCGGACCTCTCCCATGCGCGAATGGCTCAGAGGATGCAACCATGCGGTTGATCAAACGGGGATGAGGAGGCGATGATGCGGATGAGAATGAAGTCTGACGGCGTGCGTGTCAATGGCGTGCGGGGATTCGCACGGTTCGTATCATCGGCTCTGATGGGTGTGTTGCTGGCGGGATCAGCCACGTGGGCCTGCGGACAAGGTGCCACAGGGGGTGCCGTGACGCAATCCGGGGATTATTGGATCCATGCGTTTACCAATAGCGGGGACTTTGTCGTCACGAGTCCGATTACGAACGTCGAATACCTGATTGTCGCAGGCGGCGGGGGTGGCGGCCGGAGCGCCGACGTGGCTGCAGGCGGTGGCGGTGGCGGGGGCGTGCTGTCGAATGTCGGAGGCACGCCGCTCACCCTCGCGGTGGGCACACTCCATCCCGTGGTCGTGGGATCTGGCGGCTCGGGCAGAAAATCGTCGGGCGGCAGAGGCTCAGCAGGCG
>VGWG01000026.1 GCA_016873675.1 Lentisphaerota bacterium
GTAGCGCATGAGAAAAGCAGAAAGCTGAAAACGGAAAACTGAAAGGGCTTGTGTCCGGGAATGCGCGAAGCGCGAGGTAGGGCGCGGCGTCCCTGCCGCGCCGCAGAGCATGAAAAATGCCCATGGGAAAGTGCGTAAGCCCTGCCCGATGCTTCGCGCTGACACCGATTGTTTGCTTCCAGTATCCTGCGGTCCGCCAGGGACGGTGGCCCCTGCCTGACTCGCCAACGAAATAGACACGACGAATGCCCACAGGGAATACGCGTAAGCGGGTCTGTGGTCTACTGGTTGGCGGGCTCGGTTACAATGGTAGACACTATGTGGGGCCTGCGCTGATCCTCTTCATTTTTTGCTTGGCTTCAAAAACATCTGCTACGCGCGCACGACCGGCGAGTGAAACACCCAAAGTTTTTTACTGAAAGCCAGCTCGTAACCGGGTATAATGCGCCCTTGATTTTCACCTCTATCCAGACGAAAAGAAAGGACTTCTCCATTATGGCGACCCTGACCCCTGAGCAGCTCTCTCTGGCCGCAAACACCATCCGATGTCTGGCCGCCGACGGCGTTCAGGCGGCCAAATCGGGACATCCCGGATTGCCGATGGGCATGGCTGACGTTGCCGCCGTGCTGTGGCTGAAGTATCTGAAGCACTGCCCCTCCGATTCCCGCTGGGCCGACCGGGACCGCTTCGTTCTGTCGGGGGGGCATGGATCCATGCTCCTCTACAGCCTGCTCCATTTGGCCGGTTACGATCTCCCCCTGGACGAGTTGAAACGGTTCCGCCAGCTCGACAGCAAGACCCCGGGACACCCCGAATACGGTCACACCGACGGCGTCGAAACCACCACCGGGCCGCTCGGACAGGGAATCGCCAACGCCGTCGGTTTCGCGATCGCCGAGCGAATGCTGGCGGCCCGCTTCAACGGCGCCGACGGGTTTGACCCCGTCGATCATCGTACCTTTGCCTTCTGCGGAGACGGTGATCTCATGGAGGGTGTCTCGCACGAGGTTTGCTCGCTGGCTGGCCATCTCCAGCTCGACCGGCTGGTGCTGTTCTACGACAGCAACCGCATCACCATCGAGGGGCATACCCACCTGGCCCTCTCCGACGACCCCAAGCTCCGATTCAAGGCGTACGGCTGGCACGTCCTCGAAATTGACGGTCACGATCTGGTCGCGATTGACAAGGCGATCCGCAAGGCGCTGAAGCTCCGCGGCAAGCCGGTCTGCATTATCTGCAACACGCTGATCGGCAAGGGATCTCCCAACAAGGCCGACACCCACGATGTCCATGGCGCCCCCCTCGGCGATGAGGAGTTGCGCCTCACCAAGCGCGCCCTCGGCATGCCCGAAGATCAGTTTTTCCACGTTCCGGCCGACGTCGCCGACCTCTTTAAGGCCCGTGCCGACAAGATGCGCCGCACCGCCAAGGCGTGGGACCGCGCCTTCAAGGCGTGGGCGGCCGCCCACCCCGACAAGGCCGCGCTCTGGAACGCCCACATGACCGGTGCGCTTCCCGCTGACCTGGACGCCTGCCTCCCGGTCTTTGACCCGGCCAAGGCCGTTGCCACGCGTACCGCCTCGGGAACGGTCCTGAACGCCCTCGCGTCGGCTATTCCCCATCTGGTTGGCGGCGCGGCCGATCTCGCGCCCAGCACCATGACCGCCCTCAAGGGAATGGGCGACATTGCGCCGGGGCGCTTCGACGGACGCAACTTCCACTTCGGCGTCCGCGAGTTCGGCATGGCCGCCATCATGAACGGCATCGCTCTGCACGGCGGATTCCGCGTCTTCGGTGCGACGTTCTTTGTGTTCTCCGACTACTGCCGCCCCGCCATCCGCCTCGCCGCGCTGATGAAACTGCCGGTGATCTATGTCTTCACCCACGACAGTTTCTATGTCGGCGAGGATGGCCCGACCCACGAGCCGGTCGAGCACATCGCGGCCCTGAGATGCCTGCCGGGCTTGACCGTTCTGCGCCCCGCCGATCCCACGGAGACCGCCGCTGCATGGGCTGCGGCCTTGCGCAACACCGAGGGGCCGACCGCCTTGCTGCTCACCCGCCAGAACATGGAGGTGATAAACCGCGCGATCTACCCGGCGGCCGCGCTTTTGGAAAAGGGAGCCTACACCCTCTGGCAGAACGGCGCTGGCACGCCCGACATCACCCTCATCGCGACGGGGTCCGAGGTCGAACTCGCCCTCGCGGCCGCGAAACGGCTCGACGGCGTGAACGTGCGCGTGGTCAGCATGCCCTCGTGGGAGCGCTTCGAGGCGCAACCCGAGAACTACCGTCACACGGTTCTCGATCCGGCCTGCGGCAAGCGTCTGGCGATTGAGGCGGGTGTCGCCTTCGGCTGGGAGCGCTATGTCGGCCGTTGCGGCCGCACCGTCACCCTCGACACCTTTGGCGCCTCGGCACCCTATAAGGCACTCGCCACACGCTTCGGCTTCACCGTTGACAACGTGGTCGCTCAGGCGCGGGCGGTGCTCGCGCAGTGACGGCAGGCGCTTGCGGAGGCAGGCATGAGGAGGCTTACCTGTGGATGCGATCACCATTGAGCAGGTCACCAAAAAGTTCGGCGCCGTTCCGGCCGTGTCCGATCTGTCGTTGACCGTCCGGACCGGAGAAATCATGGGGTTCCTCGGGACTAATGGCGCTGGCAAGACGACCACGATCAAGATGCTGCTCGGTTTTTTTGCTCCGGATGCGGGTCGTGTACGCATCTTCGGCGCCGATCCCGTGACTGCCGCCGCGCGCAGCCGAATCGGGTTTATGCCCGAAACCGCTTACTATTATCGCTACCTGAACCTCCGTGAACTCCTTCGCTTCTACGGCGGACTATGCGGCATGTCCGCAGCCGCCATTCGGGGGCGCACCGAGCAACTGATCCCGTTGGTCGGCCTTGGCGATGCGGGCGACCGCCTGCTGACGCACTACTCCAAAGGGATGCTGCAGCGGGCCGGCATTGCGCAGGCGCTGCTGCAGGATCCCGACCTGCTGATTCTCGATGAGCCGCTGACCGGGCTTGACCCGCTCGCCCGCATCCACTTCCGAGACCTCATTCTCGCGCTGCGCGATCAGGGTAAGACCGTTTTCTTCTCCTCGCACGAGCTCTCCGAGGCGGAGCTGATCTGTGATCGCGTCGCCATCCTGAAACAGGGGCGCCTCGTCTGGCTGGGAGCCTGTGGCGACATCGCTGGCGACGGCGGACAAAATCTCGAACGGATCTTCTTGCATCTCTTGACGCATGACACGCCGGAGGCTCAGCCATGACTACCTGCTGTCGCCAACTCGCGGCTTTGTGCGCGCTTTCCCTGCGCGAACTCTACCGCCGCAAAGATGTCTGGCTGGTGCTCACGCTCGGCCTGCTGATCCTCGCGCCGCTGTCGGCGATCAAGCCGTACGGCGTCGGCGGCGCGTCGCGCCATCTTTCCGAAATTGCCCTGCTGCTCATCTGGCTCTCGGCCGCCGTCATCGCCCTCTCGGTGGCGGGGCGCCAGTTCCCGCCTGAATTCGAGCACCGCACGATTTATCCCCTGCTCGCCAAGCCGGTTTCTCGGACCACCCTGCTCGCTGGCAAATTCCTCGGCGCCTGGGTCGCCTCGGTTTCCGCGACGGGCTGTTTCTATCTGGCCTATGGGCTTTTTGCCGGCGCAAAACTGGGGCTCTGGTTTCCAGTCGTCTTCTGCCAGGCCTTCGTTCTGCATGTTGGATTTCTGACACTCGTCACCGCCTTTTCGTTGCTGGGTTCGTTCTGTTTCACGCCGACGGCGAATCTGACGGTCTGCGGCATCGTCATCGGCGGCATGTTCGCTATCGGCCAGCGGCTGCCTGAAATGACGGCCGCGCAACCGGCTGTGCTTCGCGCACTGGCCCGGGTGATTTACGTGGTGGCGCCACACGTCGAATTTTTCGACCTCCGTCGCCGGGTCGTTCATGAATGGGGACCGGTCGGCTCGTCCGTTGTCGCCGCCGTCCTCCTCTACGCCGTGGTCTATGCCGGCGCCTGCCTGCTGCTTGCGGGATGGATCTTCCGGCGCAAGAAGTGCTGATGACGCGATGCGTGCACCCCTCCATATAACCGTTGCCACGCTGACCCTTGCTGCCGCCCTGGCGCTGGGCCAGATGTTGCCGCGAGTCTTCGCCGACCGAATGCCGCAGACGGCCGGAACCTCGCTGTTGGATCAGGTGTTCGGGGAAGCCCGCAGGATGATCAGCGACGGCATGATCCAGAAAGCCGACGAGTATTTCCACGGCGGCGTGCGTATCGCCGACTGCACCCATGCCGAAACCCATGCCGAAAATCACTTCGCCCTCCCTGAAACAGACCACGCGCATGCGGATGAGCACGACGCGCAGCCGGCGGCGCCCCCGCGTGATCCGTGGAGCTGGATCAATGCGCACATCCACATCGCGGGACACCGACACATGGACGGGGGGCAGGCTCGGGAGCTGATACCGTGGTACTGGGCCGCCGTCCGTGTTGAGCCCAAGAATGTTCTGGCCTATCTGCTCTGCGCCAGCGTCATCTCTCAGGAACTGAGGCGTCCCTCCGAGGCGCTTCGCATTCTGGAAGAGGGGATACGCAACAATCCGGGCGATGCCGAACTGGAAATCGACGCAGGCTGCATTTACCTCAATCGGATGCATAACAGCTCCGCCGCGCTGGCCTGCTTTGAACGCGCCCACGTCAAATGGACGCAGGCGCAGGAGGCCCAGAGCCCTGTCGATGGCGACCTCAAACTGCGGATTCTCTTCTACCTCTGCTATCTGGCCAAACAGCGCAACGACACGGCCGCGCTGGGCCGGTATTTTGCCGAAGCCCAGGCGCTCAACATTCAGAGTGGTCGATTTACCGCAATTCAAAAAATGACGGAACACTGACGGAGACCTGCGATACCCCATGAAACAGACAGCCAGCGAGTATTACAGCCAGCGCCGCGGCAACTGTGCCCAAGCCGTGGCGCATGCCTGGAAGACCAAGAATCCGGCAAGCATGCATGACGCGGCTCAGTTTGCCGACTGCGGCGGGGGCCGGGCGCCCGATGGGGTGTGTGGCGCGCTGCACGCCAGTTGTGTGCTGGCGGGAGCCGGGCGCGCGGAGACGATCCGGGAACAATTTGCGCAGCAGTCGGGGGGGCATATCGCGTGCCGCGCCATCCGCGCATCGAAGGCTCTGCCGTGCCAGGCGTGTGTCGCGTTGGCGGCGGAGTTGCTCGATCACGCATGAGGCCCCGAGGCGCGTGGCTATCACCGTCCCGTCCTCCAGCACGCTCAAGCAGGGCGCGAGCACAACCCTTGCCATCGCGCTGAACAGAGGCGCCTCTTTCAAGCGGGATGTGCAACTCTATATCAACACAGACGGAATCAGCGTGACGCCAAGCTATGTCTTGATCAAAGCCAGCGACAAAGCGGAGATGAGTTTCCAGCTCACGGCGGCCCGGGATGCCGCGATCGGAGAGTCTCCAAAATGAGAATAAATTAGAATTGCTGGGCCCGAAATACAGCGCTTGCATACATTCTAAAAGGTATGTATAGTTAATCTTTCCAATCGGGTTAGGGTGGAGCTAATGGCGAGACGGACCAAGGCGGATGCAGCGCAAACGCGCACGCGGATTATTCGGGTGGCCATCACCTTGTTCCATGACAAGGGCTACTTCAAGACGACGTTCTCGGAAATCGCCGGGCGGATCGGCCTGACCAAGGGCGCGGTCTATTGGCACTTCACCGGAAAGCCCGACCTGCTGCTGGCAATGATCGCTTACATGGAGGCGACGCGCGTCGCGGACCTGGGCCGCCAGCTTCCCGAACCCCCGACGTTCGAGGCGCTCAAGCACCACATGGTCGCGTGGGCCGAAGCGGTCGTGCGCAACACCGAGGCGCGGAAGTTTTTCAACGTGATGTCGCACATGGATTGGTCGGCACCCCAATTGGCGCCCGTGCGGGAACGGTTTGATACGCTGGAGTCCGGGCCGCTTTTCGCCATCCGCCACACCCTGGCCAGCCTGCACGAGGCGGGCGAGCTCCGTCCGGATGTGGATGTCGGTGTGGCGACGGCGGTGCTGTGGGGACTGTGGACGGGACTGCTGCGAGCGGCGCTCAACCGCTGCCTGGCAGTCGATTTGGCGGTTGTGCTGGAGCAGGGCTTCAGCGCGGTGAGTGACGGGTTGCGCGCGGAGCGCGGGAAAGGACGATGATGATGCAACAGGACGAGCACACACGGGAGTCGAGGGGAGCGCGATGGGCCGGTTGGGCAATCACCGCAGTCGCGCTGCTGGCGTTGGGATGGCTGGCGCGCGGACTGATGCCTGGCGCGCCTGCCAGTGGCGGCAGGCCGCCGATGGGCATGATGCCGCCCGGCGGGGCCACGGCTGTGGTGACGCACACGCCCGAACTCGCCGCGCTGAATCCACCCACCTCCTTCATCGGCCAGGTCGAGCCCATCCAGTCCGTCGGCTTGCGCGCGCAGATCGAAGGGCTGGTCGAGAAGGTCCACTTCCAGGAGGGGTCGCTGGTGAACGCAGGTGACCCGCTCTTCACCATCGAGTCCGCCATCTACAAGGCGCGCGTCGCTTTGCGTCAAGCCGAATTGGCTGGCGCCGAGGCCGAGCTGGACCGCGCGCAGCGCTACCTGAAGCGCTTGGAGGCGGCCGACGCACGAGGCGTTCTACAGACCGATCTCGACGCGGCCCGCAGCGGATTGCTGCAGAGCCAGGCCGCCGTGCAACAGGCCCAGGCCACGCTGGAGCTGGCCGAGATCGACCTGCGCCACACCCGCATCACGGCGCCAATCACCGGTCGGATCGGCCGCACCGTCGCGAACACCGGGGACTTCGTCTCCCCCTCCCTCGGCACCCTCGCGCACATCGTCCAACTCGATCCGATCCGCGTCGTCTTCTCCGTCCCCGACCGGGACTACCTGGAACTGCGGGAGTCCGTCGGCGGCGCGGCAATGCCCGCCGCCGTGCGCATCCGTTTGCGGCTGCCCACCGGGACCATTCCCAATATGACGGGTTCACACGATTTCGAGGAGACCGAGATGATGACGGGTACGGCAACGTTGCCCGTGCGCGTCCGCTTCGCCAACCCGGACGGACTGCTGGTCCCCAATGGCTATGTGACGGTGCTGATCGACAAGGCCGACGCCAAGCCTTATCCTGTCGTGTCGCAGGCCGCCGTGCTGACCGACCGCGAGGGGCCCTTCCTCTACGTGATCGCCGAGGGTGCGGCGCAGGTGCGGCGGGTCAAAACCGGGCCGTCGCTCGACGGGCGGATTGAGATCCGTAGCGGCCTCGCGGCCGATGAACCAGTCATCGTCGAAGGGCTGCAGAAAATCCGTCCCGGCATGCCGGTGCAGGCGGCAGTCGGCCAGAAAGCGGGCGGTTCATGATCTCGCGCGTTTTTATCGAACGGCCGCGACTGGCCGTCGTGCTCTCAATCGTCATGACCCTCGCGGGCGTGCTGTCGATCCGCAACATGCCGATCGCGCAATACCCCCAAGTGACGCCGCCGCAGGTTTTCGTCCGGGCCATGTACCCCGGTGCCAGCGCCGCCGAGCTGGCGGAGACGGTCGCCATTCCAATCGAGGAGGAAGTGAACGGCGTCGATGGCATGCTCTACCTGTCCTCCGACTGCGATGACTCGGGATCGTACACGCTCACCGTGACGTTCGAGGTCGGAACCGACCTCGACATGGACATGATCAAAGTGCAGAATCGCCTGCAGCAGGCCGTGCCACGCCTCCCCAAAGAGGTGACGGAACAGGGCCTGTCGGTGACCACCGAATCGTCGGACATGCTCGGCTTTCTCACCCTGCGTTCACCCAACAAGACCCATGACCGGCTGTTTTTAAGCGACTATGCGCACAATCACATCAAGAACGCCATGAAGCGGATTCCCGGCGTGGGCGGGGCTGAGGTCTACGGCTCCAAGCGCAGCATGCGCGTCTGGCTCGACGCCGACCGCCTCGCCGCCCAAGGGCTCTCGCCCGACGATGTGATCGCCGCCATCCGCAGCCAGAACATTCAGGCTGCGCTCGGCGCAGTCGGCGCCGCGCCCGCGTCGGGTGGCGAACAACGGGTCTACAGCGTCAAGGCGCGCGGTCGGCTGAACGATCCGGAGTCGTTCCGCGAGATCATCGTCCGGACCGCCGACCAGGGCGGGCTGGTCCGTCTCCACGATGTGGCGCGCGTGGAACTCGGCGAAAGCACGTACATGTTCAGCGGCGTCTTTAACGGCGCCGAGTCGGTCTCGCTCGCCCTGACGCAAAAGCCGGGCAGTAACGCGATCACGGCCATGGACGCCGTCCGCGCTGAGCTCGCCCGGCTCCACGAGCGGTTTCCAGAAGATCTGGAGTGCGTCGTCTCGTACGACGCCACGCAGTTCGTCCGGGCCAGCATCCGCGAGATCGTCTCGACGCTGACGCTGACCTTCGTTCTGGTGGTGCTGGTGTGCTACATCTTCTTGCAGAACTGGCGGGCGACGCTGGTTCCCGCGACCACGATCCCGGTCTCCCTGTGCGCCACGTTCGCGGTGCTGAAGATGCTCGGCTACAGCATCAACACGCTCACCCTCTTCGGCCTGGTGCTCGCAATCGGCTCGGTCGTCGACGACGCCATCGTCGTCGTCGAACGGGTGCAGTTGCTGATGCTGCGGAACAAGATGGATCGGAAAGCCGCCACCCTCCAGACCATGCGGGAGGTCACAGGCGCCATCATCGCCACGACCCTCGTGCTGTTGGCGATCTTCATTCCGGTCGGGTTCATCACCGGAATCACCGGCAAGATTTACCAGCAGTTTGCGGTCACGCTCTCAACCGCCATCTGCCTCTCGACAGTGGTTGCCCTGACCCTCAGTCCGGCGCTGTGCGCGACGCTCCTCGACGCGCCCAAGCTTCACCGCCGAGGCCCACTCACGTGGTTCAACGTCACGCTCGACAGCAGCAACCGCGGTTACGTCGCGTGTTCCCGGTGGCTGGCGCGTCGCGTCGCGCTGGCCGCGCTGCTACTGGGGGTGTCGGTCCTGTTGAACGTCGGCGCATTCATCACCACCCCGACCGCGTTCCTCCCGGATGAGGACCAAGGGGTGCTCTTCGCCGCCGTTCGCCTCCCCGAGGGAGCCAACAAGGCGCGCACCGACGCGGTGCTCGCCGAAGTCGCGACAGTCATCCGCGACATGCCCGGGATCAGCTTTACCCTCGGCATCACCGGCTTTAGCATGATGGGCGGCTTGGCGGAGAACGTCGGCGTGATGATCGTCGGGCTGACGCCATGGGCCGAACGGCAAGACCCCCGGCTGCATGTGACGGCAATGCTCGGCGCCATGCAGGGGCGCTGCGGGGCGATCCCGGGGGCGGAGGTTAACTTCTTCGTGCCGCCGGCGATCCCCGGTTTGGGCGCGAACGGCGGCTTGGACATCCGGCTCCAGGCGCTGAAGGACGGAGATCCGGCCAAACTCGAAGCCGCGCTCTACCCGCTCCTCGGTGCCCTGAATCAAACCCCCGAGATCCTCTTCGCCTTCAGCGGGTTTTCGGCGCAGACGCCGCATGTCCGCCTCGAGGTCGACCGGCTCAAGGCCGAGATGCTCGGCGTGCCCGTCTCCTCGGTCTTCTCCACCCTGCAGAACTACCTGGGGTCGCGCTATGTCAACGACATCAACCTGGAAAGCCAGATCAATCAGGTGATCGTCCAGTCCGACTGGCCGGGCCGGCGCTCACCCGGCGACGTGCTGCGCCTGCATGTGCGCAACGCCGATGGCGAAATGGTGCCGCTGGGAAGCGTGGCGCGCTGGCAGATCGCGCCGGGGCCGCGCCTCCTGCCGCGCTACAACCTGTTCACCGGCGCGGGCGTCGTGGCGGCGGTTGCGCCGGGCGTCAGCAGCGGCCAGGCGATGCAGCGCGTCGAAGCGCTCGCCCGCGAGGTGCTCCCGGAGGGGTACGGATTGGAGTGGTCGGGGCTGAGCTACCAGGAGCGCCGGGCGGCGGGACAGACCCTCCCGCTCGTCCTCGCCGCGCTCGTCTTCGGCTACCTTTTTCTCGTGGCCCAGTATGAGAGCTGGACCATCCCGTTGCCGGTGATGTGCTCGATCTTTGTGGCCACGGCCGGTGCGCTGGCAGGACTCAAATTCGCGGGGCTTCCGCTGAGCATCTATGCGCAACTCGGCCTGTTGCTGCTGGTGGCCCTGGCCGCCAAAAACGCGATCCTGATTGTGGAGTTTGCCAAAACGCGGCGCGAGGCGGGTCTCTCGATTATCGAAGCGGCGGGCGAGGCGGCGGGCGAGCGGTTCCGCGCGGTGCTGATGACGGCCTTCACGTTCATCTTGGGCGTCCTGCCCATGGTCTACGCCTACGGCGCAGGCGCGGCCAGCCGCAGAGCAATCGGCGTGACGGTCTTCGCCGGCATGCTCGCCGCGACGTTCCTCGGCATCCTGTTGATCCCAGGGTTGTATGCCCTTTTCCAGGCGCTGCGTGAAAAGGGGTCACGGCTACGCCACCGGCCGCAGGTTCCCGAAGGAGAGGAGACGACGCCATGACCTGTTCCGCTACCAGAGCCGTCCGGATCGGATGGCCAGCCGCCGTTGTCCTGCTGGCAGGCTGCGCCGCCGTCGGTCCCGACTACCAACCGCCCGAGTGGCACGAGCCTGCGGCGGCGGTGCCGCAGATTGAAGGACATGCGCCGCAAGACAACGAGTTGGCGAGCTGGTGGCACGCCTTCAACGACCCGACGCTGACCCGCCTCATTCGGCAAGGCCTGATAGACAACCGGACACTGGACGCAGCCCGGTATGGGGTCAGCGAGGCGCGGGCGCGGCTCCGCCTCAGCCGCTCCGGCCTGCTGCCGATGCTTGATGCAGGCGGCGCCAACACCCGCTTCCGCAACAGCGACACGGCCGGCGCGCCGGGTAGCGGCGACCTCTACCACCTCGGGTTTGACGCGCAGTGGGAGCTCGATATTTTCGGCGGACGCCGCCGCGCCGTCGAGGCGGCCCGCGCCGACTGGGAGGCCGAGTGGGTGGCTGAGGAGGGCGTCTGGGTCTCGCTGGCGGCCGAAATCGCGACACACTATGTGACGTTGCGGACCGACCAGGAACGGCTGCGCGTGGCGCGCGACAATCTGAAGCTGCAGGCCGAGACCGCGCAGATCCTGGAGTCGCGGTTCGAGACGGGCATCGGCGACAAGCTCGCCGTCGAGCAGGCGCACTATCAGCTCGAAGGGACACGGGCGCTGATCCCCTCCCTGTTGCGCGACCTGGAGGCGACGCGCAACGCACTGGCTGTGCTGGTCGGCGCCATGCCGGGCGAAGCGGACGCGGCGCTGGACGCGCCCGGCCCGATCCCCGCCGCCCTACCGCGCGCGCTCGCGGCGGTCCCTGCGGAGCTGCTCCGCAGGCGGCCCGACATCCGCGCGGCCGAACGCCGCCTGGCGGCCGAGACCGCCCGGATCGGCGAGGCGCAGGCCGCCCGTTACCCCGCCTTTCGCATCGATGGCGCGCTCGGGCTGGAATCACTTGCCAGCGGCTCGCTCCTGACCAGCGGCAGCCGCTTCACCACCGCCGGGGCGGGGATCACGTTGCCGATCTTCCGCGGCGGCGCCATCCGTGCTAACATTGAGATCCAAAACGCCCGACAAGAGCAGGCGCTGGCGCGCTACGAGGTGACCGTACTGACGGCGGTGGCCGAATGGCGCGACGCCCTCGCCGCGTATGGGCATGAGCACGCCCGGCGCGAGGCGCTCGTCAAGGCCGCAGTCGCCGCACGCGCGGCGGAGGAGATCGCCCGCGACCTTTACGCGAACGGACTGATCGACTTCAACAGCGTGCTCGACACCCAGCGGGCTCGGCTGACCTTCGACGAGGCTGTCGCGGGCAGCGAAGGGGCGATTGCGCGCAATCTGATCCGCGCCTACAAGGCGCTGGGCGGAGGCTGGGCGGCCGTTGAGGAATAGCCAATAGTTAGGGCGCCCGCACTTACGAGGTTTTGCAGGAGCCTCTATGCTGTTAGTTCTCCCCGATTTTCCCACATCGATCACAAAGAAGACGTTTTTGTATCTCCCATGCGAGAAAAGGAGACAATTTTGTTTCAACCTCCCGCCAATGCGATGCGTTTTCGTTAAGAATTTTTTCATTTCGATGAAATGGGTTGATTCGTTCGAGATTGGCACAGGCGGTGCGATAGTGAACGAGAATGTATTCGGAGCGGACACGGAAGGAATCGCCCCATGCCAAATGATGACCAGCCTGCGCAGCGAAGGCCAGAAGCCCAGGGGCTTTATGACCCTGCAAACGAACACGACGCCTGTGGCGTGGGCTTTCTGGCGAACATTAACGGGCAGACGAGCCACCAAATCATTACAGACGCGATCACGGTGTTATGCAATTTGGTTCACCGTGGCGCGGTGGGTGGCGACGCGGCGACAGGTGACGGGGCGGGCATTTTAACGCAGATTCCCGACGCCCTTTTCCGGGCCAAGACGGAGGTGATCGCTGATCGGTTGCCACCGGCCGACACCTACGGCGTGGGGATGTTTTTCATGCCGCAGGACCCTGCCGCCCGGGCGCTATGCCTGTCGGCGGTCGTCGAGGTGGTGAAGGACGAAACGCTCGGATTCCTCGGCTGGCGCGACGTGCCGACCGATTCCTCGGTGCTGGGCGGGCAGGCGCTGGCCACGTGTCCGGTGGTGATGCAAGGGTTTGTCGACGGGTGCGGGCTGGCCGGGGAGGCGCTGGACCGCAAGCTCTATGCCGTCCGCAAGCAGATTCAGGCGCGGGTGCTGCCGTTGTTGCCGCCCGGTCAAGTCTTCTACGCGGCGAGCTTCTCCTGCCGCACGATCGTCTACAAGGGGATGCTGACCGGCGGACAGGTCTCGGGCTTTTATCGCGACCTGAGCGATACGCGGTACGCGAGTGCCGTCGCCGTGGTCCACCAGCGCTACAGCACCAACACGTTCCCTTCGTGGGAGCTGGCTCAGCCCTTTCGTTTTCTCGGCCACAATGGCGAGATCAACACCCTTCGGGGAAACCTGAACCAGATGCAGGCCCGGGAGCACGCGCTCGCCTCGGACCTGTTCGGTGCTGACATCCACAAGATCCTTCCTGTTGTCGATGCAGGCGGGAGCGATTCTGCGGCGCTCGACAATGCGGTCGAGCTGCTCTACCGGGGCGGCCGCTCCCTGCAGCATGCCATGATGATGCTGATTCCCGAGGCGTGGGGAGCCAAATATCCGATCGGCCCGGATCAGCGCGGGTTCTTTGAATATCACGCGGGGCTGATGGAGCCGTGGGACGGGCCGGCTACGGTGGCTTTCACGGACGGACGATGCGTCGGCGCGATCTTGGATCGCAACGGCCTCAGGCCCGCCCGGTACACGGTGACCCGTGATGGCTTCATCGTGCTGGCGTCGGAAACGGGCGTTCTGGACATCGCGCCGGAGAATGTGGCCGAGAAGGGCGCGCTCCGTCCTGGCCAGACGCTGGTGGTCGATTTACAGAAACACCGGGTCATGAAAAACGTCGAGGTCAAGGGTCTTCTGGCGCGACGGCACCCGTATCGCCGCTGGGTCGAAGAGAACGCGATCACCATTCAAGGCTTGTTCGGCGCGGTCGCTCCCATCATACCCGACACCGCGACGTTGTTGCAGCGACAGCGGCTCTTTGGCTACACCCGTGAAGACCTCGACGTGCTGTTGGAGCCCATGGCCTCCAAGGGGCATGAGGCGGTCGGGTCGATGGGCCATGACGTGCCGCTGGCCGTCTTCTCCGAGAAGCCCCAGACGCTTTACAACTACTTCAAGCAACTCTTCGCCCAGGTCACCAACCCGCCGATCGATCCGATTCGCGAGCAACTGGTGATGTCGCTCATGACCTTCATCGGCAATCCGGCCAACATCCTCAGCGAAGTACCGGGGCATGCGCGGCTGGTCAAGCTGCAACATCCCGTGCTGTCCAACGAGGATCTTCGCCGGATTCGCAACCTGAACAGCGGCGAATTCCGCACACACACGCTGCAGGCCGGCTTTCCTGCTGGAGGCGCTGGCGCGGCTCTGCAGGCGGCATTGCTGCAACTGGCGCAACGGGCCGAGTCGGCGGTTTATCAGGGCGAGAACATCGTGGTGCTCAGCGACTGCGGCCTGGCATCTGATGAGACGCCGATCCCGATGTTGCTGGCGGTCGCGGCGGTCCACCGTCATCTGATTAACAAGGGACTGCGCACCCGGGTGGGGTTGCTGGTAGAGTCTGGCGAACCCCGCGAGGTGATGCACGTGGCGCTGCTACTCGGCTACGGTGCCACCGCCGTGAACCCGTATCTGGCGTTTGAAACCGTCGCCCAGATGGCCCTCGATACGCGGCTGGGCGCGATCACGCCCGCCAAGGCTATCGAAAATTACATCGCGGCGCTTGGCGAGGGCTTGCGCAAGATTATGTCCAAGATGGGCATCTCGACCCTGCGCAGCTACCGTAGCGCGCAAGTGTTTGAGGCGCTGGGGATCAGCCGCGACGTGGTCGATGTCTATTTCACCGGCACCGCCTCGCGGGTCGGCGGGATTGGCCTCGACGAAATCGCGGCGGAGGCCAACGCCCGCTGGTGCGCCGCCCGCGAACCGCGTCAGGATCAGATGCCGATCCTGCCGAGCGGCGGGTTTTACAAACTTCGCAAGGATGGCGAACGCCACTTGTGGACGACCGAGACGATCACGGCGTTGCAGCAGGCCGTTCGCGAGAATGATTACGCGCGCTACCAGACGTATGCCGCCCTGATCAACGACCAGACGCACAGGCAGTTCACCTTGCGCGGGATGTTTGCGTTCAAGGCAGCCGATCCCGTGCCGCTGGAGGAGGTCGAGCCGATCACATCCATCATGCGGCGCTTTGTGACCGGCGCGATGTCATTTGGCTCGATCAGCCGCGAGGCACATGAAACGATCGCCATCGCCATGAACCGGATTGGCGGCAGAAGCAACAGCGGCGAGGGGGGAGAAGATCCCGAGCGCTACACGATCCTGCCGAATGGCGACAACCGTTGCAGCGCGATCAAGCAGATTGCCAGCGGCCGCTTCGGCGTGACGACGGAGTATCTGGTCAATGCCCGCGAACTCCAGATCAAGATCGCCCAGGGCGCCAAGCCGGGCGAGGGTGGCCAACTCCCCGGCCACAAGGTCAATGCCGAGATCGCGCGGGTTCGTCATGCCACGCCGGGTGTGACGCTCATCTCGCCGCCGCCGCACCATGACATCTATTCGATCGAGGACATCAAGCAACTGATCTACGACCTCCGCAACGTCAACCCCGGGTCCGAGGTTTCGGTCAAGCTGGTTTCGGAGCTGGGCGTGGGCACCGTCGCCGCGGGCGTGGCCAAAGCCGAGGCCGATCGGGTGCTGATCAGCGGCTATGACGGCGGCACGGGTGCATCGCCGCTGACGTCGATCAAGCACGCTGGCGCGCCATGGGAGATCGGCCTCGCCGAAACCCAGCAGACGCTGTTGCTCAACCACTTGCGCGACAAGGTGCGGGTGCAGGTCGACGGCCAGCTTAAGACCGGGCGTGACATCGTCATTGGCGCCCTGCTCGGCGCGGAAGAGTTTGGTTTCGCCACAGGCGCGCTGGTTTGCATGGGATGCGTGATGATGCGCAAGTGTCATCAGAACACGTGCCCGGTCGGCGTAGCGACCCAAGACCCGAAGCTGCGCGCGTGCTTCACGGGGCGGCCCGAGCACCTGGTCAATTTCTGCCGGTTTTTGGCCCAAGATGTCCGTGAGCGTCTCGCGGCGCTCGGCCTGCGCTCGCTGGATGAGGCGGTCGGGCGATCTGATCTGCTGGAGACCAACGAAGCGGTGACCTTCTGGAAAGCGCGCGGCCTCGATTTCAGTAACGTGTTCTACCGGCCGCAGACCCGGACGCCGCCCCGGTGCGTCAACCCCCGCCACATCGATTTGGGCGACACGCTGGATGCCCGGTTGCTCGAGCAGATCGGGCCCGCCATCGAGGCCGGGGAGAAAATCGTGACCCACTCGCCGATCCGCAATGTGCATCGGACGGTTGGCACGCAGGTTGCCGGCCGTATCGCGCAGAAATACGGTCACCGAGGGCTTCCCGACGACACGGTGGTCATGCGCTTCACGGGCGTCGCGGGGCAGAGCTTCGGCGCGTGGGCGGCGAGCGGTCAAACCCTGATCCTCGAAGGCGAGGCCAACGACTACGTAGGCAAGGGGCTCTCCGGGGGGCGCATCGTTGTGCGGCCGCCAGCGGGCGCCGACACGTCGGGCGACGCCCACACGATTGCCGGAAACGTTTTGCTGTACGGCGCCACCTGCGGCGAGGCCTACATCGCGGGCCGCGCGGGCGAGCGCTTCGCCATCCGCAACAGCGGGGCGGTGGCGGTCGTAGAGGGCGTCGGCGACCACGGCTGCGAATACATGACTGGCGGCCGCGTGGTGGTGCTCGGCCGCACCGGGCTCAATTTTGCGGCAGGCATGAGCGGCGGGCTGGCCTATGTCTACGATGAGGATGGCCTCTTCGATGCTCGCTGCAATCTGGACATGGTGGATTTGGAGCAAGTGGTTTCCGAAGCCGACATCGCCGAGTTGCGCGGACTGATCGAGCGACACGCGGCTGCCACCGGCAGCGCTCGTGCGGCGACGATGCTCGCCGCTTGGGACGAAACCGTTCCTCGGTTCGTCAAGGTGTTCCCGATGGAATACCGCAAGATTCTGGGGCAGATGATGCGCGAAGACGAGCAGACGGCACGCCAGGAGGTGGCGCGTGACTAATAATCCAATGGGGTTTCTGGACATACCGCGTAAGGCCGCCGGGTATCGCAGCCGCGACGAGCGGCTGCACGACTGGCGCGAGGTGGAGCGTCAACTGCCCGAGGACCAGGTCCGGAGGCAGGCGGAGCGGTGCATGGACTGCGGCATCCCCTTCTGCCACGGCTGCGGGTGTCCGCTGGCCAATCACATTCCCGAGATCCACGCGCTGGCGCAGCATGGCCGCTGGCGCGAGGCGCTCGATCTGCAGCTCAGCACGAGCAATTTTCCGGAGTTCACGGGCCGGGTCTGTCCCGCACCGTGTGAAGGGTCGTGCGTGCTCGGCCTGGTGGGCGATCCGGTGACCATCCGGAATATCGAGCTGGCGGTGATTGAGCGGGCTTTTGCCGAAGGCTGGATGAAGCCGCGCCCGCCCGCCGCGCGACTGGCCACTCGCGTGGCCGTCATCGGCTCGGGGCCTGCCGGTCTGGCGGCCGCCGACTCACTCAACCGGATCGGCCACCACGTCACGGTCTACGAGAACGCCCCCCGTCCGGGCGGCATCCTCCGGTATGGCATTCCCGAGTTCAAACTGGAGAAGGCGGTCATCGACCGGCGTGTGCAGCTCATGCGGGATGAGGGGGTTCTGTTCGAGTGCAGCGTGCAGGTCGGCGACGACCTCTCGACCAAATTTCTGTTCAGCCGATTCGACGCCATCGTGCTGACCGGTGGCGCGCGCGAGCCCCGCAACTTGACGGTGCCCGGCCGCGAACTGAGCGGCATCCATTTTGCGATGGATTACCTCCGCGGACAAAACATGCGGCTCGACGGCGACCCGGTCCCGCCCCGCTACGATATTTCGGCGGCCGACAAGCGGGTCGTGGTGATTGGCGGCGGCGACACCGGATCGGACTGTCTGGGCACGGCCCTGCGGCAGGGCGCGAAGTCGGTGCTGCAAATCGAGATCCTGCCTGAGCCCCCCGCAACCCGAGCCCCGTCCAATCCCTGGCCGACCTGGCCGCTGATCCGGCGTGATTCGAGCAGCCATCAGGAGGGGGGCTCGCGGCGGTGGGCTGTCACCACGATCCATGCATTTGGATGCGAGGGCGCGGTGAGCGGCCTCCGTTGCGCGGGGGTCGAGTGGTCCCCCGGTGACGGCGGACGGCCTCAGATGCGAATCCAACCGGATTCGGAATTTGACGTTGAGGCCGAACTCGTGCTATTGGCGATGGGCTTCACCGGGCCGCGCAAAAACAAGCTGCTTCAGGAACTGGGCGTGTCGTTCGACAGCCGCGGAACCGTGATCCGGGACGCCGAAAACATGACGAGCGTTCCCGGCGTCTTCGCTGCGGGTGACCTCGCCCGCGGCGCCTCGCTGGTGGTGCGCGCCATCGCCGACGGCCGCGCGACCGCCGAAAGCGTTCACCACTGGCTCGCGAACACAGCGATGAAACGATAAGGACTCCCCATGGGCCAGAAAGCGAAGGAAGCGTGCGGACTGTTCGGCTGCTTCAATGTGCCGGAGGCTTCGCGGGTGATTTATTCGGGTCTGTTCGCCCAGCAACACCGGGGGCAGGAAGGCGCCGGCATCGTGGTCAGCGATGCGGGCAAGCTGCGCAGCCACCGGGGGCTGGGTCTCGTTGAAGATGTCTTCAACGCCGAGATGCTCGATTTTCTTCAGGGGCGGATGGGTATCGGGCATGTGCGCTATTCGACGACCGGCGCGTCGCGGCCGCAGAATGTGCAGCCGCTGGTCGCGGAGTGCGCCGACGGCGCTTGGGCGATCGCCCACAACGGCAATCTTTCCAATGCGCAGGAACTCCGCCGGAAATACCAGAAGTCTGGATCCATCTTCCAAACGACGACCGACAGCGAAGTGCTGCTCCACCTGCTCGCCGATCCGCACTATCGTGATCGCACCCGCCGCGTCGGGCGAGCCCTGGCCGAGCTGCAGGGCGCTTTCGCCTTTCTGCTGATGACGCGCGACTGCGTGATCGCGGCCCGCGACCCCAACGGATTCAAGCCGCTGGTGATGGGCGAGAAGGACGGCGGGATCTATTTCGCCAGCGAGTCGTGCGCACTGAGCCAGATCGGGGCGACCCTCCTGCGCGAGGTCGAACCCGGCGAACTGGTGATGGTCAGCGCGCTCGGCGTGCAAAATTACCGCTTCTCCGAACTGCCGCCCCGGCGTGCGCAGTGTATCTTTGAGATGGTCTATTTTGCGCGGCCGGACAGCACGGTTTTCGGGCACAACGTCCACCAGATTCGTCTCGCTTACGGCATGCGCTTGGCGCAGGAACACCCTGTTGACGCGGATGTGGTGATACCGATTCCCGACAGCGGCATGTCGGCCGCGATCGGCTATGCGCGGGCCAGCGGCATCAGCTTCGATCTCGGCTACATCCGCAATCACTACGTGGGGCGGACGTTCATCATGCCGGAGACGGGTCAGCGCACGGCGGGCGTGGATCTGAAGCTGTCGGTGCTGCCGGCGGTGGTCAAGGGGAAGCGCGTGGTGGTGGTGGACGACTCGATTGTGCGCGGAACGACCGTGAAGCGGCGGGTCGATCAATTGCGTGCGGCGGGAGCAGTTGAGATCCACGTGCGCATCTCCTGTCCGCCGACGCGTCATCCCTGCTTCTTCGGGATTGATTTCGCCACCGAGCGCGAGCTGATCGCCTGCGGGCGCGAGGTGTCGGACATCTGCTCGTTCATCGGCGCCGATTCGCTCGGGTACCTGAGCGAAGACGGACTGCTCGCGCCGCTGGCCTGCGGGGATGTTAATTTCTGCCGGGCCTGCTTCAACGGGACGTACCCGCTCGATGTCAGCCACATGCTGGGCAAACTGCAACTGGAAGACAATCGGGTGGAGGAGCGATGAGCAAACATGTTTTCGTGACGGGCGGGGTGGTGTCATCCTTGGGTAAGGGGCTGACGGCGGCATCGCTGGCGCTGCTGTTGATCAAGCGGGGCTACCGCGTGCGGATGCAGAAGCTGGATCCTTATTTGAACGTCGATCCGGGGACCATGTCGCCGTTCCAGCACGGCGAGGTCTACGTGACGGTGGACGGGGTGGAGACGGATCTCGATCTCGGGCATTACGAGCGGTTCACCGGCGAGGCGTGCCTCCGCGGCAGCAACTTCACGACGGGGAGCATCTACAGCGCCGTGATCCAACGCGAGCGTCAGGGGGGGTATCTGGGCAAGACCGTGCAGGTGATCCCGCATATCACCGACGAGATCAAGGCGGCGATCCGGTCGCTCGACGCGCCCGGGGTGGATATTGTCATCACCGAGATCGGTGGCACGGTGGGGGACATCGAGAGCCTGCCGTTCCTGGAGGCGATTCGACAGATGCGCCAGGAGATCGGCAAAGACAACGGCGTGTTCGTCCACGTGACGCTCGTCCCCTACATTCGCGCGGCTGAGGAGCTGAAGACGAAGCCGTCGCAGCAATCGGTCGGCTTGTTGCGCGCGATCGGCATCTTCCCTGATATCTTGGTCTGCCGGTGCGAGCATCCGCTGGGTGACGAGCACAAGCAGAAGCTGGCGTTGTTCTGCAATGTCGACCCCGCCGTCGTCATTGAAGAGCAGGACGTGGCGCACACGATCTACGAGGTGCCGGTCGAACTGGAACGGCAGACGATGGATCTCCAGGTCTTGGATCTGCTCAAGCTTCCGGCCGGCGTGCTCGACCTCTCCGACTGGCACACGATGTTGCGGCGGTTGATCACGCCATCGGGCGGTGAGATCCGGATCGCGGTCGTCGGCAAATACACTTCGCTGCGCGACGCCTACAAGAGCATCTACGAGGCGCTCACGCATGCGGGCGTCGCCAACGACGTCCGGGTGAAGGTGACGCCTGTCGAGGCGGACGAGGTCGTCGAGAAGGGCGCAGAGGTCGTGCTGGACGGAATGCATGGGATTCTGGTGCCGGGCGGTTTCGGCCAGCGCGGTGTTAAGGGGAAGATCGCCGCCGTGCGTTATGCGCGCGAGCGGCGCGTGCCCTTCCTTGGCATCTGCCTCGGCATGCAGTGCGCGGTGATGGAGTTCGCCCGCAACGTCTGTGGTCTGACCGACGCGAACAGCACCGAATTCGAACCCGAGACCCCCTACCCCGTGATCGATTTGATGGATGAGCAGCGGACGACCACCCACAAGGGCGGCACCATGCGGCTCGGCGCCAAGCCGTGTGTGCTGGAGGCGGGAAGCCGCGCGCACGCCGCTTACGGGAGCGTCGAGGTGAGCGAGCGCCATCGTCACCGCTATGAATTTAACAATGCGTTTCGTCATGCGTTTGAGCAGGCTGGCATGCGGCTGAGCGGCCTCTCGCCCGACCGCGCGCTGGTGGAGATGATCGAGTTGCCGGACCACCCGTGGTTTGTGGCCTGCCAGTTCCACCCCGAATTCCAGTCCACCCCGCTGCGCGCCCATCCGCTCTTCCGCGAATTCGTGTGCGCGGCCGTCGCCGGCCGCGATGGCCGTTAGCGCGGCTCCGTGTTCAACGCTAACACTGCTATCGGGGGCAGTCGCGTTTCGTACTCTACTCTTCATCGGTTACTTCATAGGAATGCGCATGGAAGGCCCGCTATACGAGTGAGACAATGTCGTAACGGTGAGGCCCAACAAACCCGCCCGACAAGGGCGCCCGAAAAGGGACGGGCCTTCCATCCATTCATTGTCCCACGCGTTGTCGTCTACGCTTCGTCGCAAGACTTTGTCGAGACTGCTCTCGGCCAGCCCTATAAAAATGACGAAACCCTTGATATCGGTGTGCCTGTGCCGTCTGCAGAAAGAGGGAGTGGTCGACGGCAGGGCGATTACCACAGGAGTTCGCGGCCGACGGCGTCGGCGACTTCGCGGCCGCGCACCGTGAGCCGCCAGCGCCCGGTGCCGGCCTCCTCCGTAATGCCGTGGCGGGCCAGCCCGTCAAGCCGGCGTTCCCAGGTTGCAACGTTCGGTCCTGCGGCAGGCCATCGTTCGGCGTGCCGCTGCGGGCTCCCCCCCTCGGCGAGGCGCAGGCTGAAGATGAACCGCTCCGTCGCGTCATCGGCCGGGCTGAGCGTCTCGGCCTCAGTGGGCGGATGGTTCCCGGATGTGATCGCGGCGCGATAAGCCGCTGCATCCGCCGCATGGGTGCGGCGCGTCAGCCCGATGCGCGAAGCGGCCGCCGGGCCCAGCCCCAGATAGTCCTCTCCGCGCCAGCAGGCGAGGTTGTGGAGACAGGCGCGCCCCGGACGGGCGTAGTTGGAAATCTCGTAGCGCGCGAGTCCGGCGGCGGTCAGCGCCGCCTCAGCCTGCTGCAACGCCGCCAGTCCCTCCGCTTCGCCGGGAAGCGTCAATCCCCGTTCGACCTGCCGGGCCAGGCCGCTGCCGGGTTCGACGCTCAGTGCGTACACCGACACATGCGCGGGATCCAGCGCGAGTGTCCGCGCCAGAGTTTCTCCCCAGGCCTGCTCGTCCAGGCCTGGCAGTCCGGCGATCAGGTCGAGGCCGACGTTCGCGAGACCAACCGCGCGGATCCGCCGTACAGCGGCTTCCGCCTCGGCCGCGTCGTGACGGCGCCCGAGCGCTCGCAGCGTCCGGTCGTCCAAACACTGCACGCCCATGCTGATACGGTTTACGCCCATCTCGCACAGCGCGCCCAGGACCGCATCCGAGGCCATGGGAGGCGTCACCTCCGCCGTCCATTCGACGACCGCCCCGAATGAAACCCGTTGTCGCAGGCCCGCAGCCAGCCGCCGCAACCCGTCCGGGCCGAGCGCGGAGGGGGTGCCGCCGCCGAAATAGACGGTCTCGGGGGCGACCGACACCCCTTCGGCGAGTACGTGCGCCAGCTCCAATCCCGGAAGGTCCGCATAGGCCTCGCGTTCAGCCGTCGCGCCCCGTATCGAATAAAAGGCGCAATAGAGACACTTGCCGTCGCAGTAGGGAATATGGATATAGAGATTTTTCATGCGAGACCGATGAGCAGCCCGGCGAGGAAGCCGAAACGGGCGTCGCGCGAATGGGCGCAGGCCACGGCCGCGAACACCAATGAGACCACAGCCAGCGGGAGAACCGGCGGCGGTGGCGATGCCCCGCGAAAAGCGGCCAGCGGCACCGCGCCTGCCAGCGCGGCGCCGAAGCGGTGACCCATTTTGAGCAGGAGCGCGACACGCCGCCCGCGCCGGGTTGGAGGCGGAATGCCCCGCCAGTCCGCCGGTGCCAGCAGCAGAACCGCGCCGGCGGCCAGCAGGACACCGGCGGCCTGTGTGCCTGGGGCGCGAAAGACGTCCGCAAGCCCAAGCCCGGCGAGCCTCACCGCGAGCAGGCCACAGACTGCGGCGCAACCGGCGCCAGCCGCGCGGAGGCGGTCAGCGGGCCCCGTCAGCTTCGGCTCGTCGCAGTAGGGACAGCCCTCCGCTTCGGGCGGCAGCGGCCGCTCACATCCCAGACAAAGCCTCGCTCGTGGCTTCAGTAACCTACACAATCCCATGCGTTTCACCGGGCCCGATCCTGTTGTCCGTGACGCGGCGGCTGGGCCGCTTCATTAGAACGGGCAGCAGACATCCGAGGGGTCGGTGAACTCGGGAACGATTTCCAAGCCCGCCGCCCACTGAATGCCGCGCTTCGTGATTTCAAATGCCTGGGGCACGTCCCAGTCAACCGCCACATGACCGAGGGCGCTGTAGAAGACCCGCCCCTTGCCCCACGTGCGCTTCCAGACCATGGGCATGCGTGTTCCCTTGATCCAGGTGTAGCCCTGATGTTCGCCGCTGAACACCGTCGAAGCCAGCACCTCGTTGCCGGGGTCGGTGTGCATGTAATATTGCTCCGAGTGCATCCAGAACGGCGCGAGGTTGGCGGTGATCGGATCGACGGGATCGAGATCGGTCACCTGGTAGTCAATCACGCCTCCGGGGTGCGCCACCCACTGGCCTCCGGTCATGAACTGGTACTCGGTGTTGTTGCGAAACGAATCGCACATTCCGCCGTGCCACCCGGCCAGGCCGACGCCCGAGCGGACCACAGCGTTGAGGGCCTTGAACTGGTCGCCCGAGATTTCGCCCATAGTCCAGATGGGGATGATCACGCGGAGCCCGGCCGTCACGGCCGGATCGGCATAGGCGTCCATCGAATCGCTGACCACGACCTCGAACCCGCGGACTTTGAGCCACGGCACCAGGCGGTTGGAAAACTCAACCGGTTCGTGTCCGCTCCATCCGCCGCGGACCACCAGCGCCTTGGCCACAGCCCGCGCTCGTTTCGTCGTCGCCTTGCTTGTCATCACAACACCCCTTAAGCGTGGTTTGAAACAGGTGCCGGGACCCAGCCCGAACGCCATGTCCCCCTAGTATCGGGGGTTTGCGGCCCGGCGTCCAGCGCAAAGCGAGACAGCGCAAAGCGAGAATGAGCAAAGAAAGGCAGGCGGATTGGGGCTTGCGGATCTCAACGGGGTTGCCTATCATGTGCCATTGGGTTTGACCGGGAGCCGTTGTCATGGAATTGACCAAACCTGGTGTGTCGCTGATGGCACTCATTGCAGGCGGCTGCATCCTGGTGATGGCGCCGTTTGTCTCCTCTATTCTCTGGGCGGCGGTCATCTGCTTCGCCACATGGCCGTGGCACCAGCGGCTGGAGCGCCTGTTCGGCCGTCGCCGCACGCTCTCCGCCGCCGTCATGGCGACGCTCGTGATTCTTGTGACCGTGCTGCCGTTTGTGCTGGCGATCACGGCGCTCGATGATAACATCGCGGCGCTGCTGGCGCGTGTGCAGGAGTACCGTACGCAGGGACTTCCACAGCCTCCGGGTTGGCTCATCCGCCTTCCACTCGTCGGCGAGCCGCTGCAGGCCCACTGGGCCGATCTGGCGGCGGACAGCGAGCGAGGCCACTCCTTTCTAGCCATGTTGTTGGAACACTCCAAACCCTGGCTGTTGCGCCGCAGCCAGGATCTGGCGATTGGCGTGCTCCGGCTTGGCTTCAGCGTCGTCATTGCGTTTTTCCTCTATCGTGACGGGGATCATCTCGTCGAGCGCATCGCCGAGCTGAGCAAGCGCGTTTTGGGCGAATACAGCCAGCATCTGGTCGCCGTGGTGGGACAAACCATTCGCGGCGTGGTCTATGGCTTTCTGGGCACGGCGCTGGCGCAGGGCCTGTTGGCGTCAATCGGGTTCACGATCGCCAATATTCCCGGCGCCGGACTGTTGGGGCTGCTCACCTTCATTCTCGCGCTAGTGCCCGGCGGTCCACCTCTGGTCTGGATTCCGGCCACCCTTTGGCTGGTGGCAGAGGAGCGGATGGGCACGGCCATCTTCATGGGGCTGTGGGGACTGGTGGCGATCAGCAGCAGCGACAATGTCCTGCGCCCCTACCTCATCAGCCGCGAAGCCCGGCTCCCCTTTGTGCTGGTCTTCCTCGGCGCCATGGGTGGCATCCTCGCCTTTGGTTTTATTGGCATTTTTCTTGGCCCCACGCTATTTGCGGTGGGGTTTGCGATCCTGAACGACTTTCTGGTTCACAAGAACACGGTCGCGCCTCCGCAGCTCGTTCATCCCCAAGTCCGCAGGTGAGCGCATCACGAAACACGAAGGACATTTCTAGATAAGGAAAGGAAAGCGCGCGAATGAAGATCGTCCGATTCAGTGACAAGACGGGCCGGGCGCAGTATGGGATCGTCGAAGGCGAACGCATTGCGGTTGCGACAGGCGATCCGATTTCGGGGCTTCAGCGGACGGGGACTTCGGTGCCGCTGGCGGGCGTCACGCTGCTGGCGCCGGTCGAGCCGGTGAACGTGCTGTGCATCGGGCAGAACTATCAATCGCATGTTGATGAGCGGGGAGATAAACGGCCCCAGGCACCGGTCTTGTTCATGAAGCCAACCACCGCGATGATCGGGCCGAATGCGCCGATCGTGATTCCCGCGATCGCGCCTGCCGAAGTGGACTACGAGGCCGAGTTGGCGCTGGTGATCGGCAAGACCGCCCGTCACGTGTCCGAGAGCCGGGCGCTGGAGTATGTGCTCGGCTACACCTGCGCCCACGACGTGAGCGCGCGGGACTGTCAGCGGAACGACGGCCAGTGGGTGCGGGCCAAGGCCTTCGACACCTTTTGTCCGATTGGCCCGTGGCTCGAGACGGAACTCAACCCCTTGGACGTACGCGTCCGTGGGCGTCTGAACGGACAGACCCTCCAGGATGCCTCGACGTCGCTGATGATCTTCGGTATTCCATTTCTGATCAGCTATCTGTCGCGCGGCATGACTCTGCTGCCGGGCACGTTGCTGCTGACCGGGACACCGGCGGGTGTGGGTTCTGCCCGCAGGCCGCCGATCTACCTCAAGCCCGGCGACCTGTTCGAGGTGGATGTCTCGGGTATCGGGGTTCTTCGGAACCGGGTGGAAGCGGAAGGGTGATCGGCGCTTCCGTGAACCATGTGCCCCTGTCCCGCATTCTGCCGTTTCTCAAGTCCGTGTCTGAGTGACGGCACACGATAACGGTTTTGCTCAAGTGATCCGTCGGGGTTGGCTTGCCTGGCTTCCGCGCGTCAGGCCGTGATGCCGAGCACGCGTGCGAGCGTCTCGGGGTCTTGGCGGAAGGGGGAATCGAGCCCTTCGTAGAAGCCGTGTGTGCCGATCAGGTGGATGTTCAACTGGGTGAAGGTCACCCGCTCGCCTGTGCGCAGGTTGCTGACCTCGACGAACTCTTTCGGATAGAGCCCGGGATGTCCGAAGGGGCAGGGGAGTTTGCCGCAGACGGAGTCGACGCGGATCTCAAGATCGGAGTCGACGCGGATCGGCTCGCCCAGGCCCCGTGCGCCGGCGGCGCGCAGCTCGCGCAGGCGGGCGGCGATGGTGGCGTGGGTCAGGCCTAGGCGTCGCACGGCCGCGTCGTCGGCGTCGAGGATATCGCGCAGCGTCCGGCGGTCCACGCCAAGCATGCCGTCGCGGGTGATGGCGCCCGGCCGCATCTGTCCCTGGATGATATCGTCGCGCTTGCTCTGTTTCATGGCGGCCTCCTAAGCGAACTTGTCGTAGAAGATGTTCTCCTCGGGCATTCCCTTTTCGCGCAGCACCTGGATGCAGGCGTCGATCATCAGCGGGCTGCCGCAGAGATAGGCCTCGGCCTGCGCGGCGTTCGTCACGTGCCGGCCAACCACTTCGGTGATCAGGCCGGTTTCGCCCTCCCAGCGATCGTCGGGGTCGGGGGCCGAAAGCGCCGGGATAAAGCGGAAGCTCGGCAGCTCGGTCTCGATGCGGCGCATCTCCTCGACTAGGAACAGGTCGCGTTTGGCGCGGGCGCCGAAGAAATAGCGGCAGGGGCGCGGGTTCTGGGTGCGCGCCATCTCCAGCAGGATCGCCCGGATCGGCGCCATCCCCGAACCGCCGGCGATGAAGATGAGTTCGCGTCCGGTCGGACGCAGGCCGAACGTGCCGTACGGCCCGTTGAGGGTCACGCGGTCGCCGACCTTCAGGTGCTTGTGGACGTAAGTGGTGCAGATGCCGTTGGGGACGTAGCGGATTTCCAGCTCGATCTGGCTGGGCTGGCAGGGGTCTGAGGCAACGGAGTAGGCGCGGTAGATCGGCTCGTCCGTCAGCGCATAGGGAGGCACTTCGATCTGGACGAACTGTCCGGCGGTGAAGGTGATCTCGGGCGGGTCGAGCAGCTTGAGGGTCACCTGCTTGATGTCGTGCGTCAGGTCGGAGAGGGTGGCCACCTCCGCCTGATACTGCTTGACGGCGAACAGCTCCTCGGGGATGCGGATGCGCAGGTCGCGCCGGACCTTGACCTGGCAGGACAGACGGACGCCGGACTTCTGCTCCTCGGCGGTGAGCCAGGGGGTCTCCGTGGCCAGCAGCGGTCCCGCGCCCTCGATCACGGTCACCTTGCACAGGCCGCACGAGCCGCGGCCGCCGCAAGCCGAGGGAATGAAGATCTTCCGGTCTTTGAGCGCGGCCAGCAACGGTCGGCCGCCCGGGACGGTCACGATCTGGGTGTCGTTGATCGTGATGCTGCGGTCACGGGTGTCGACGATCACAGCTTCGGCGAGCATCAGCAAAAGCGCGAGCCCTGTGTTGATGGCGCACAGAATGCCCACGGCTAGGAGGAGATCGCTCATGGCTAGTTCAGACTCACCATGCCGTTGAACCCCATAAAAGCCAAGGCCATGGTTCCGGCGATGATCAGGGCGATTCCCGGCCCCTCCAGCCCGCGCGGGATGCGCGAGCGCTGCGCGAGCCGTTGGCGGATGCCAGCCATGGCCAGAATGGCCAGCGCCCAGCCCAGCCCGGCGCCCAGCCCGTAGCCGAAGGCCTGCCAGAAGGTGTAGTTGCGGATCACCATGAAGAGGGACACGCCGAGGATGGCGCAGTTGACCGTGATGAGCGGCAGGAAGATCCCCAGCGCGTTGTAGAGCGGCTCGGAGACCCGCTCGATGATCATCTCAACCAACTGGACAAAGGCGGCGATGACCACGATGAAGACGATGAAGCGCAGGTAGACCAGATCGAACGGCACGAGGATGTACGCGTAGACCAGCCAGTTCAGGATGCTGGTCGCCGCAGTCACGAAACTCACGGCTGTGCCCAACCCCAGCGCAGTCTTGATCTCACGCGAGCAGCCGAGAAACGAGCACATCCCCAGATAATTGGTCAGGAGGATGTTGTTGGTGAAGACGGCCGAAAACAGGATGGTGAAGAAACCGAGCTGTTCCATGTTACGCCCCCGCTTTCCGGGCCGGTCGCATGACCCACCCCTTGATGATCCAGATGAACACCGCCAGCACGAAGAACCCGCCTGGCGCCATGACCATCACCGACCAGTTCGTCCAGTTCGGGCCCAGCAGCGGGAGGCCCCAGATCGCCCCGGTGCCGAGGAGTTCCCGGACACAGGCGATCACGAGCAGGACATACGAATAGCCGATCCCGGCTGAAAGGCCGTCGACGAACGAGATGAGCGGCGGGTTCGTCAGCGCGACCGCCTCGGCGTGCCCCATGATGATGCAGTTGGTGATGATCAGTCCGACATACGGGCCGAGCTGGCGGGAGATGTCGGGGTAGAATGCCTTCAGGTAGATGTCCACGAGGATGACCATGCAGGCGATGACGAGCACCTCCACCATCATGCGGATACGCGGCGGGATCCGATTGCGCAGCAGCGAGAGGGTGAGGTTGGAGAGCGCGGTCACAAAGACCAACCCCAGGCACATCACGAGCGTGTTCCGGAGCACGTTCGTCACCGCCAGGGTCGAGCAGATCCCGAGCACCTGCACGAACACCGGGTTCTGCGTGCCGAGGTTCTCTTTGAACACCGTCCAGTTCCGCTTGGCAGTCATGGTTTCACCTCCGCCGCATCACGCCCCACGCCGTTGAGCAGATCCCGCACCGCGCTCGATGTGATGGTGGCGCCGGTGATAGCGTCGATCTCCGTCGGCTCGGCTGAGCGCGTCCCCTCGGCTTTCAGGACGAACGGGCCGCTTTTGCCTGCGGTCTGCTCCTGAAACCACGGCTCCTCGATCCGCGCGCCGAGGCCCGGGGTTTCGTTGTGATTCAGGAAGCGGATTTTCAGGAAGGTCCGATTTTCCGGATCGAGGCCCACGACTGCGTCGATCACGCCCCACAACCCGCGTGCCTGACGCCGGAAGACGATGGCTTGGAGAGATCCGGTTCCGAGCGTGCGCACGTAGAAACAGGCGGGGCCACCGACAGCGTTGGTGCTGACCGTGTTCCGGAACAGCTCCGCCACGTCGGCGGGCCCGTCAGGCACGGGCACGCCCGCGACCTCCAGAACGGCCCGCTGCAGGAAGAGATCGGCATTGCGCTCCACCCGTTCGGCCGTGGCCAGATGGAGCGCCGAGACGCAGGTGATCAACACCAGCGACAGGGTGAACATGAACCCTGCGGCTCGCACACTCGCTTTTAAGCGGCTTTTCAACCTTATCGCCTCGCAGTTATATTCACGGCAACCCCTGCGGTTGCGCCGCAGGTGAAAAAAAGAACGCCTACCGTTTCTTTGTCGGCCCGCCTGTTCCGGACGCGCCGCCCGCTGGCTTGGCTTGCAGCGACCGGATCGCATGATCCAGAATGGGCGCGAACATATTGGCCAACAGGATGGCGAACATGGTGCCTGCGGGCCAGGCGGAGAACGTGGCGATGACGGAGGAGAGCGCTCCGATCAGCGCGCCGTAGATCCAGCGGCCGGGGTTGGTTTGTGAGGCCGATACCGGGTCGGTCGCGTAGAAAAAGATGCCGATCACCAGGCTGCCGCCCAAGGCGGCGCGCAGGGGGTCTGCGGCATTGCCCAGCCCGAGCTGCCAGAAAACGGTCTGGATTGCGGCAAAGCCGAAGAAGCCCGAGAGGACGATCCGGTAGTTGGCTGCCTTCTTCCAGATGATATAGAGGCCGCAGAGGAGGGTCAGCGCGGCGCTGGTGCCGCCGATCACGCCGGAGCAGTCGCCTAGAAAAAGGGTGGAAGACGACAGATCGGCGGCGGTTACGCCGTGGGCGGTCAGGGCCTCGGTGGAGAGTTTCATGAGCGCGCCCGGTGTGGCGGTGGTGATCACGTCGGGCGGTGCCCCGGCGGCGGTGTAGCCCCAGCGGATCAGGCCCGCAGGGAAGCGGGTCCACGGCTCGTACCACTGCGCGGTCATGAAGTTGCCGAAGCAGATGTAAATGAAGGCGCGGCCGGTCAGGGCGGGGTTGAAGACGTTCCGGCCGAAGCCGCCATAGACCATCTTGCCGAAGAGAATGCCGAAGACGATGCCCACGATCGCCATCCACAACGGCAGCGTTGGCGGCAGGGAGAACGTGAACAGCACGGCTGACACAAACACGGCTGAAGAGACCGGCTCCTTCCATCGGCGGGTGAAGACCGCCTCAGTGGCATAGGCGGCCGCAGACGCCAGCATCCCCATCACGGCCACACGCCAGCCGAAGAGGTAGATCGAGGCAACCATGAGTGGCGCGCACGCGAACAGCACGTGTTTCATCGGTTGTTGCCAGTTGATCCACTTGATGCTCTGTTGCGACATCCGCACCTCCCGGTAGACGGTATGAATTATACCGGATTAGTCCTGCGGCTTTCAACCTGGGAAATAACCGGAGGGTGCGATGGGCGCATGGCAGTTCTGATGAGGGTTACTTAATCGTAATCATAATCGTAATCTTGCTTTGCTCCTGCATGTGATCATAAAATGTTACCCATGAAAACGGTTTTTGCTCATGAGAAGCTGACTGTTTATCAGGAGTCGGTCAGATTTGTCGCTTGGGCAGACGAGATCTTGGAGACCCTGCCCAAGGGACTGGCAGTCCATGGCCAGTTGGACAGGGCTTCGACGTCCATTCCT
>VGWG01000027.1 GCA_016873675.1 Lentisphaerota bacterium
GGTGTACGAAGTTCTGAAAGGCGGACAGACTAAAGGCAGGGAGTAACCGATTCCTGACCGGTTAACAAAAAAGGACCCCTCAATTCCCCTTGCGCTTTCCGCCCCATACCCGTAAACTCAATGGAACTATGAATAACAAACAGACAGGTTCGGTTCGTTCCCTAAAGTCCTTCTCACGCACCGTTGGGGCTGTGGCGGTCGCGCTTGCGACGGCTGGCGTGGTCACGACGCGGGCGGAGGAGACGATGAATGACCCCCTCCAAGCGATTGGCACCAACAGCGTGGCCATCGGGGCGCTTTACAGCTGCGACATCACCAACGTCTCCTTCCGCGTGGTCAACCGGGGGAAGGTTCCGGTCGTGATCGAGCGGCTGAAGCCGACGTGCACCTGCACCACGGGAACGGCCTCCACCAATCAGGTCGCGCCGGGCGGGGAAGCGGTCATCACGCTGCGGTTTGATCCGAACACGATCAATGGCGTCTTTGACCGCGGTGTCTGGGTGGTGACGGATGACGCCGAGACGCCGTATCTCAGGCTCATGCTCACCGGCACTGTGACACCCCTGTTCAGCGGCTTGTCCGAGAAACCCATCAGCATCGTCGCCAAGGAAGCCGGCGCTCCGGTCACCAACCACATCACCCTGGTCGCCGCAGGCGCGGGCGTTCTGCTTGGTTCGCCGACGATTGTGACCAACGGTGCCCTTCGGATGGAGGTGATGATCGCCACGAACACGGCCGAGACAGCCACCTATGCGATCACGACCGTCGCCACGTCGCTGGAGCTCGGACGGCAAACGGCGGAGATCACGCTGCCGGTCATCGGACGCCCGACGGCCGAGCCGCTGGTGATTCGCTTCAGCGTCGTCAGCGGGTTGGAACTTGCGGCCATCCCCAACCGATTCGATTTTTCACTTGACAACGAGCCGCAAACCTACCGGGTTATCCTCAGGGGCAAAACGGCCGAAATGGATCCCGCCGCCTTCACCTGCGCTCCGGCCCTCGAGGGTGTGAGTGTCACCGCAGTCAAGGGACGCCGCCCCAACGATCTGCTGGTGCGCATCGAGGTCTCGCCGAAAGGCGCCGAGGCGCTCTACCTGAGCCCGGATGCCTCGCTGCTTTTGGGATACCCCGGCCACAGGCCAGCAACGGTCACGTTTGCGAATGAGGCCGAGACGGAGGAAAAGTCCGGCTCGCGGCCCAGTCGGCTACCCTCGATCTTTAGGTCAACAGATCCAGACGGCAAGAAAAAATTCAGATTCTGACCGTGAGGATGACGTCGGAATTTCCCGCATCCGTAGGTCCATCGACCGGGTTGCCCAATCAGATAAATAATGTTTTTTATGCTTGCTTATCATCTGTTGTTCCGATAAAGTGAACTCGTTTTCAGGCGCTTCAGGTTGTTACCGGTAATAATCAGAAGGCGGCTTGAGAGACGGCCGCCCGTCGAGTGACGGTGGGCTGAGTGGGTTGCCCGACGAGCCGCGGGTGCGGTTAAGCAGGGCAGTTCGAAACCGGTCGGACAGGGAGGGTATCCCGGTCCGGCCTTGGGCGCCAGACGCCCATGTTTGTACAAACAGAAGAAAGGGTTCAAATGAAGAAACTCATGTTGTTTGCTGTAGTCGCCATGATTGGCGCTTCGGCATCTCTCGCTACGGATCGCGGCGGATGGCCCCGCGTCTACCAGTATTCGGCCAGCCTGAACACGGCGGTCGCCAAGAACGCCGCCAAGGTCAAATACGTCGGCGACTGCGAAGGCACCGATGAGGACGTCTGCTACCGCGTCAAGGGCAAGGTCTCGCTCAAGGGCGTGGTGGTCTTCGGCTGCGAATGCGTGGACGAGGGCGCCCTCGACCGCTTGGACGACTGCTATCCGCTTCTCCTGGTCGGGACGTCGGCTGACAAGTACAGCCAGATTGTCTTTGCGGAAGGCGACGTGATGCTGGCCAACCGTCTGGGCGCTCCCCAGTCGAGCAAGGCGAAGGTTGCAGAACTCCTCTTCGGTTTGGGCTTCCGGACCGGTGCCGATGATGATTGCGGCCGCTGGTTTGCACTCGGACACGCCGGTTTCGGCACGGCCGCATCGACGGTTGCATCGGGTGAGGGCATGGACATTGTCTCGATCGCCGGGTCGGTCGTCGGCTATGCCAGCGCGCCTGTCTGCAGCGCCGAGGCAGGCAACTGCCCGCGCTGCGACGAGGGTGGTAAGGATTGCGCACGCGCCATCGCTTTCGATCCCTGCACGATGGACGATTGCGATGAGGGGCACCTCAATGGCGGCGTCGCTTATGGCACGTTCAGCCTGAAGTACAACAAGACCCTCGCCACGGCCATCAAGGACATCGACGAGTGCGATGTTCAGGATACCGTTGAAGCGCTGGTTGACAAAGTGTTTGGGACGAAGGCGGACGCCCCGGAGGTCTCCGAGGACTGCGCCTGCGAAGACGACGACCAGGAAGACGATGACCAGGACTAATGCTGGGTAACGTCGCGAACCGGAGCGTGACGCCTTAACGGCTGAACACAGTCCGGTGTTTCATAACGGGGGCGGATGGATAATCCGCCCCCGTTCTCATTTGTTGAGACTGCGGGAAGGAGATCGGAGTATGATGATGACAAAAGCGACCGCCCGCACACTTGCGGCTGTCGCGCTTGTTTCCGGTGCGGTCGGATGCGGCAGAAAAGAGGGAGTGCCTGAGAAGCAGCAGTTGTCGCTCACGCCCGGCGTTCATCTCACCAATACGGTTGTCCGTTCGTACAAGGATCTGCAGCCGGGCGATGTGCTGGTCCAGGTCGGAAGCCATGCATTGACGCGCAGCGCCCTTCAGGAGCGCGTGCAGGAATGGATGGACCTGCAGAAGACCGGAGCAACCGCTCGTGACCCGGCGGGAGAGGCGCGTTTGGAGCAGGCGGCTAACCAGTATGTGTTCGCCAACTTTATGGCGCGGGCAGCGATGCTGAATGAGGCGGCCCGCCGAAGGGTCGCACCCGATGCGGCTGATCTGCAGGCGGCCGAGGATTACATCAACCAGATCTGCAAGCGGTTGCGGGTCAAACGCGCGGCATTCGCGCAACGATTTGAAGGGGGCGAGGCGGCGATCACGCAACGAATCCGAGACGAAGCCACGCTCAAGGCCGTGCTCCGCGACGAGTTCGGTTCACTCTTCAATGTCTCGGATGAGGATGCGGCAAACCTGAAGCGCGATTTGGAGCGGCTGCGTGACCGCGCCCAAGCGACCAACCGGGTCTTTGCCGCGTGCTTGGCGCAGGTGCGTGAACGGCTCGTCTCGGGCGAGCTTCAGGTGACGGACGATCAGGAATCCCTGCAGGCGGCGCTCCCCGAGGATGTCACGTTTGAGGGCATTAACACCCTCCAGGCGTTTGATTTCGACTTTCCCCAGACGCGCGAGGCGCTGGCGCGACTGAAGCCGGGTGAATGGTCGCCGCTTGTCGAGGTGGACGAGGCGTTCGAGATCTACCAGTTGCGTGCGGTCGAGACGAACGCAGATCCGGATCTGACCGTCTACACGTTCGTAAAATTCTCCGTCTTGCGCGACATCGGCTGGGAAGTCCCCGATATCGAGCAGTTGAAGAAGGACATCGCGCGCCGTCGGCGCAATGAGCGGCAGGCGCCGTGGGTGCGTGATCTGATGACCAAGCATGGCGTGCTCTACCCCAACGGCGTGCAGCTTTTCGCCCAGGCCCAGAAACCCGCCGCCCAGCCCGCGCCCGGCATGTTGATGAAGCAGCCGGCCGCCGGCGTGAAACACGTGCATGGGCAAAAGAAAGAGAAAGTGGCGGAGTAGGCGTGCGGTAGCTGCTCTGGAGCCGGAGCGCCCCGAAACCGGCTCCAGCGCTGACGCGAGCGACGAGCGCTGACGCGAGGGACGGACAGCAGAAACCGGCGGCAGCCTCTCTGGAGCCGGGGTGCCCCCACCCCGGCAAGGCCGCTGGGTTTGCAACTGAGAGTGCCATTCGTGAAGGCTTTGACGAATAGCGACTCGAAACTCCACGGGCATTTGGCTCATCTCGAACCCCATGCCGATGCGCCGATAGTCTTCTTAACGGTCACGACCTATCGACGGCGCCGACTGCTCAACTGCCAAGCAGCCCACGATGTGCTCTTGAATCTCTGGACCCGTTCCAGGGTACACGACGGTTGGTTCGTCGGCGATTATCTGTTAATGCCTGACCATGTGCATTTTTTCGCGAGGTTCGGAAGAGACAGCAAATCGATGGCCGAATGGGTCAAGATGTGGAAGTCTGTGTCTGCGCGCGCGTTGGACAAGGATTCTGAAATGGCGGTCTGGCAACCCGATTACTTTGATCGCTTCTTGCGCAGCGGCGAATCGTATTCCGAAAAATGGGCTTACGTTCAAAACAATCCGGTTCGGGCGGGATTGGTAGCTCAGGCTGATGATTGGCCATTCAAAGGGCGCATCCATATGTTATGGTATTGATTGGGTGTGCTTTACCATTTGCCCTGCCGTTTCATTTGACCGCACGCCCGGGATGTGCGACAATCAGAAACATCGGACAGAGGAAGTTTTTTACGAAAGGGGCTGCAAGATGCGTCTCAGGAATCGTGTGACCGTGTGGATCGTACTGGGCCTGGCTGTGGCGGTGGGTGCCGCACTGTGGCTGCGCAAGGAACCGAAACCGATCTCGATTGAGGTTGACATCCCCGAGGAGGATGAGTGCTGTCCCGACGACGATGCCTGCACGATGAACGCGCTGCAGGCGCATACGCACACCACCGGCGATGTGCCGCAGGTGGCTGGGACTGTACCGATTACAGGTACAAGAACCAATTCCGTTGGGGCGCCCGCGACCAGCCCCGCTGACGAGGCCGAAGCCGCTGCCGAGGCGGAGGCCCGGAAGGTGATCGCGCCGCTGCAGGAAGACCTGGACTCGGGCGACCTGAAGGTGGTCGCGGCGGCGGCGCAGAAGCTCATGGGCCATGCGAACGCGAAGGTGCGGCTCCAGGCGGTCGAATCGCTGGCGTGGGCGGAAAGCGACGGATTCGCCGATCTCAGCAAGATGCTCTTGGACAACGATGCCGATGTCGCCCAGGCCGCACTCGAGGCGTGGGCGCTCCAGGTGCAGGGCTTTGAGTCAACCCAAACCAAGGCGAAGCTACTCGCGGAGGTCGGCCCCGTTGCAATGGGGTTGGGGTCCGATGCGTTCCAAAATGTCCTCGACGCCATGTTTGACATGCCCGATGCGGATGCCTTGAAACTGCTGCAGGGCTATTCGGCGCAAACGGAGTCCCCGGAACTAATCGAGAAGATCATCGATGCCGTGAATAACCGCGCCATGCCTGACACCCCGATCGAGTCCCTGGCCGACATCCCGAAGACCATCGAGGCGTTCCTGAAGAACGCGGCCCTGGAAGCAGCCGAGGAAGCAGCCGGGGAAAACAAGTGACCGTGAGTGCTATTGAGGTTGACTAGTCTGACCAGATTTAGAACCGTGGGCGCATGAAAGCACTCCAAAGCGTTTATGAGGCGAAGGCCCGCTTCTCGAGTTTGTTGAATGAGGTCAGGGAGAAGAAGTGCACCATCGTGATCTGTCGTCATGGTGTGCCGGTGGCAGATCTTGTCCCGCATCAAGCCGCGCGCAATCCATTCCGTGTTCGCGAGTCGCTGGTCGGGGCGAAATACCTCTGTGATCCAACGGCGCCGCTGGAGAAGGATGACTGGCCGGAGGCGCTGCGATGATCCTGCTGGACACCCATGCCTTCATCTGGCTTGCATCCTCGGGCTAGTGAGAGGCGCTTGCCAGAAGGTCATCGCAGGCCGTGAGCCATTCCATCGAGAGGCGGGCGCCGCGCGCGGGCCTCACGAACAGGCGGCGCGCCGCGAGGATTCGGCGCCCGGGGGGCGCAACCAGCCGGTCGAGCCAATGCGAGGGGATGCTGCGCAGCTCGGCCACCAGCCGATCCAGTAGATCCAGCGGTTCTTCCTGGCGGGGCTCGAGGACGAACTGCCACAGAATGTGGGGCTCGGCGCGCACGGCGTCGCGGATGATGCGGGCCAGACGCTCGCGTTGCTCGAACAGCGTGCCGCCGCGGAGGATCAGCGCCTGGCGACTGGACACCGCAGGCGGGGGGCGAATGGCTGCGTCCGCGTGATCCGCAATCATCACTTGGCGGTCGGCGAAGAGATCGGGAAGGGCACGGCCGGCAAAGCGGCGCGTGGGTGAATCGAAGCCGCCCAGGCGGCGGGCCGCCTCCAGTTCGACCGCGCGCAGGTCGCACGCCCGCAGCTCGTTTGTCGCCACCACCCGATAGGGCGGCAGTCGCTGGGCCACAAGACCGAGTTCAGCGGCGCGGTCGCGCAACTCGGTTCCCGGCAGCAGCAACAGGGGAAGAAACTGGGGGTGCGCGCCGGGAAAGCGCTCCAGCCAGGCGAGCGAGCGGACGATGTCATCACGGCCCTGCCCGGGCAGCGCATACATGAAGTCCACGGTCGGGCGGATGCCGTGCTTGCGCAAGAGTCCGATTCCCCTGAGCGTCCGGGTGGTGTGAGCACCGCGACGGATGATCCGCAGAACGGCTGGGTCGGTGCTCTGCACGCCGACCTCGGCCTCGGCGACTCCTGCGGCCGCGAGCGCGGCCGCCTGCGCATCGGTCAGGGTATCGGCCCGGATCTCGATAAAAAACGCGATTTGGCGGCCGGGATTGGCCCGAGCCAGAGCGTCAACCACCGCATCGAATTGCGGGTGGGCATTGAAGGTGGGATCCACCAGCCGGATTTCACAGGCACCTCGCCGGCGAAGGATTTGAACACGCGCATAAACGGCCTCGGGTGAGATCGCGCTCCAGCCGGATCGGCGAAGGTTGTAGCAGCAGAACGCGCACCGCAACGGGCAGCCGCGGCTGGTCTCCAGATAGGCCATGCCGTGAACATCGGGGCGATTCACGGGCGCATCGGCGGCCGGGAGCACGTCGGCCAGCGGGAGCTGCGGACGGGGCTGAGTGCCCCAGCGCCAGCGGACGGAACCTGAGCCGTCTGGCGGCGCGCGGCAGGCGACCCCCTCAACATCGGGATCCACTCCGGCGCGGAACAGGCCCAAGATACGGGGAAAGACCGCCTCGCCCTCGCCGACGGCAATCACATCGGCGGGCGAGCGACGCGCGAACAACAGCGGGTGATCGCGCGCCGCCTCCGGGCCGCCAAGCGCCACGCGGAGACGGGGGAGGCGGCGTTTGAGCAGACGAAGCAGATGAAGGGTGCGCTCGACGTTCCACAGATAACAGGTGGCGGCGATGCAATCGGGCGCACAGACGGTCAGATGCTCGAGCAACCCGCCGTCCGAAAGCCGGTCTTGGGCGTCGCCGGCAGTCACCACCGTCCACTGGCGCGACTCCACCGAGCGAGCGAGAGCCGCCTCGAGGCAGGCGGCCGCCAGCATCACGTTCTCGCCCGGATCCGAAACGTCGGCGTCGGCTCGCGGCACCTGCAGAAAGAGCAGGCGTAAAGCGTTTCTTCTGGGCTTCAGCGCGCGGTTCGCGTCTGTCTGCCCGTCGCGGCGACCAGCGTTCATGCAGCCTCTCCATCGATGTTCATCCGCGTCATCCGGGGGCCTGACGACTCCCGCCCCCTCGGTGGCTAGTATGGTGGAGCGCTCCGCACTCTTCAAGTGCAATCAACTAATGCTTTCGCTTCACGGCCGAGTCGGGTATGCTATGAAACATGACGCGCGAAAACAGGTTGGCGCGCGAACGGATGGCGGATCGGAAAGGATCACACAGCATGAAACGGTTGTTACTGATTGTGGCCGTGGCCGGGGCTTTTGCCGCTGGAGCGACCGCAGCCGAAAAAGCTGAGCCGCGCGCGCTGCTGATTGATGGCGTGGCGGCCTACGTCAACGAGGCGGTGATCACTATCGCCGAAGTCATGGCCGAGGTGCGCGGCAGCGTGTGGGCTGATCTCCCCGCCGCAGACCGCGAGCAGCAGCTTCATCAGCTCTACAAGGCGACACTCGACGCCATGATCAACCGTCGACTCATCCTCGATTCGGCGAAGGCTTCGGGCGCCTCGATCGCCCCCTGGGCCGTGGACGAGCGGGTGCAGGAGGTGGTGAACAGGCAGTTCGGCGGCGACCGGGCGAAGCTGACCACCGCCCTCGCCGCGCAACGGACGACCCTCGACGAATGGCGCAAGACCATCGAAGAGGAGCTCATCGTCCAGTCGATGCGCTATACTCACGTCGAGAAACACGTGACCGTCTCCGCGCAGGCCGTGCGCGACTTCTATGCGGCCAATCCCGGGCAATTTTCCGAGTCGAAAGGCGTCGGCGTCAGCGTCATCGTGATCGCGCCGGTTGATGGCTCCAGCGTCGCCGATCGCGGTGGGCAGGCCGTGAAAGACCTGGAGTCTGGCAAGCCGTTTGCCGAAGTCGCCAAGGCCTATTCTGCGGACGGTAAGGCCGCGAAAGGCGGCGACTGGGGCGTGATCAATCCTGCGGAGACCTTCCGCCCGGAACTCGCTGACGCCCTCTCCGGTCTGAGCGTGGGCGCACACTCGCCACTGCTGCTGCTGGAGGACCACGGTTATATCGTCCGTAAAAATAGCGAGGTGGCGCCGCAGACGCTGACGCTGGATCAGGCGTGGGCGAGGATCGAGGGGCGTCTCAAGATGATCGAGGCCGAGAAGAAGTACATCGAGTGGGTCAACCGCCTGCGTAAAAAGGCCTACATCAAGGTCTTCGAGCTGCCGCTCACGAAGTAACACACGGACGGGCCCGGTGAATCTCACAAGCCCCACGCAGGTCAAAAGCTGGTGCATCGAACGGGGGTTCCACCCGAACCGGACCCTTGGCCAGAATTTCCTGATTGATCGCAATGTGCTCGACGCCATCCTCGACGCTGCGGGCGTCCGTTCGGGCCAGCGCGTGCTGGAGGCGGGCCCTGGTCTCGGCGTGCTCACCGAAGCACTGCTCGACCGGGACATCCGCGTCACGGCGGTCGAGAAGGACTACCGCCTCTGCGCCTGGCTGCGGGAGTCACTCGGCGAGCGCCCCGGTCTGACGCTGATCGAAGCGGACATGCTGGAGACCGACCTCGGCGACCTGCTGCGCGATGGCTGCGATGCGTTTGTCTCCAACCTCCCCTACTCCGTCGGCACCCGCATTCTCCTCGATGTGGCCATGCATCCCGACGCGCCTCGGCTGCTGACCATTCTTGTGCAGACCGAAGTAGCCGAGCGGTTTGCGGCCCCTCCCCGCGGCGCACTCCGCGGCTTGTCGGGTGTCTGGCTGCAGCGGCTCTATGACGTGGCGCTCGTCCGGGGGGTCAAGCCCACCTGCTTCTGGCCGAAACCGGACGTCGGCTCCACCGTGGTCCGCCTCACCCGCCACGACCGCTTTCCGCTCTCCTCCGCAGCGGAGAAACGATTCATCACCCTCACCAAGCTGGCCTTCATGCACCGCCGCAAGCAATTGGCGTCGGTCCTCCGCCGCGCCTGTGCGGAGACGGAAGAGGCGGCGACGCACATCACCGCCTGTTTCGACGCCTGCGGCATCCCTCCGACAGCCCGCGCCGAGGAACTCACCCTCGCGCAGTGGTGCGCGCTGGCGGAACGGGATCTGGATGTGGGACAGGCCCCTACGAAAGCGGAGTCCGAATGAATGCTCGGAATGATCGCTCCACCCCCATCGCCCTGGTCACGGGCGGCGCCGTGCGCATCGGACGCGCGCTGGCGCTGGCGCTGGCGGGCGACGGCCTGAATGTCGTGATCCACTGCCATCACAACCGCGCAGCGGCCGGGGAGACGGCGCAGCGGATCCGCGACCTGGGCCGGCGGGCCTGGACGGTCAGCGGCGCGCTCGACGGCCCCGACGCGGCCGAAGCCGTCTTGCGCGAGGCGATTGCACAGGCGGGCCGGATCGACGTGCTGCTGAACAACGCCGCCGTGTTTTCGCAGGGCACGCTCGCCGAAACCACGGCGGCCGCCTGTGATGCCGCCTGGCGGGTCAACGCCCTCGCGCCGATCCTCCTGACGCAGGCCTTCGCCTCGCACATCCGCGAGCGCGGTCCCGAAACGCGTGGCGTCGTGATCAATCTCCTCGATCAGCGGATCGTCGGCCGCCCGACCGGAACCCTCGCGTACACGCTGAGCAAGCAGGCGCTCGCCGGCTTCACCCGTCTGGCCGCCGCCGAACTCGCCCCGCAGATCCGGGTCAACGCGATCGCCCCCGGTCCCGTTCTGCCGCCGCCCGCCGGCGCGCCCCGCGAGCCGGCCGGGGCGATCCCCCTCGGCCGCCGCCCCACAGAACAGGATGTCGCCGACGCCGCGCTCTACCTGATCCGCGCCCAGGCCGTGACCGGGCAGATCCTGTTTGTGGACGGCGGCCAGCACCTCGCGGGAGGGTGAAAGGAGCCGATGAGCATGCACGACACCATCATCATCCGCGATCTCGAAACGGTCTGCATCATCGGCACGCTGCCACGAGAGCGGATCGAGCCGCAGCGCCTGATCATGGGCCTGGAGCTGACCTGCGACCTCGCCCGGGCCGGCGTCAGCGATACGATCACAGACACCGTGGATTATGCCACGCTGGCACAGGAGGCGACAGCCATTGCGCGCACGAGCCGCTGCCACCTGCTTGAACGGCTCGCCGCCCTCCTGGCCGCCCATTGCCTGAAGCAGCCGGGCGTGACGGCGGTGACCGTGCGGCTCGAAAAGCCCGATGCCCTGCCAGGAAGCGCCGTCGCCGGCGTGTCAATCACGCGCGACATCACGTGCGACGGAAGCCGACGGAGATGCAGGAAGGTTTGATCGGTCGCTTACTTTCAATATGTCACTTATCGTCTGTAGACGCAAAGTCAGCATTAATTAATAATTCATCACTATGGTTGCTTCAAAAAGTGATGTTTTGGTTCGCTTCGGGCAAACCGTCCGATCTAAGCGAATCGCTCTCGACCTGACGCAAGAGGTGTTGGCTGAAAAAGCCGAACTGCACCGAACTTACATTGCTGACATTGAACGGGGAACCCGCAATGTATCGCTGCAAAACATCGAGAAGTTGGCACTCGCATTGGGTTGTTCTCTTGAAGCACTCTTTGCTGACATTGGGAAGGGCCGGAAATGAAGGTCCTGAGAACGACGTACCTGATCAAGGCGGGATCTTTCGGAGTGAGCCCTGAATGGAATGCCCGTCACGCCCAGATCTGCAAAGCGATTACCGACGTTGAATGGCCGGAAGGAAGCGGGACATTTACCTTGCACGCAAAAAAGCAGTCCAACGGCGTTGTGCCAATCAAAAAATCGTGCATGGCCGACCTCAAGAATCTCGGGTGGAACTTGGAAACGCGGTTCAGCCCCACCCAGGAGAAAAAGCCAGGGCCTATCGACGCCACATGCGTTGAAAAGGGCAAACTGCTGTGCCTCGAATGGGAGACCGGCAACATCTCCTCAAGTCATCGAGCCCTGAATAAGATTGCGCTGGGGCTTATCACCGGAGCGTTTGTCGGTGGTGTTTTGATCATCCCGTCCCGCGCCATGTATTTCTATCTGACAGACCGGATTGGAAACTACGCGGAGATCCAGCCCTACTTTCCGGTGTGGCAGGCACTGAGCATCAAAGAAGGCGTGCTGGCCGTGATCGAAATCGAACATGACGCACTCAGCGTGGACGTTCCCCACATCACGAAAGGCACGGACGGCCGTGCATTGCGCTGACCTCACTGTTTTTGCAGCAGCAGGATCTGCTCACGCCGCATGGTATTGGACATGCCGACAATGCTGCGATTCATCGTCCGTATCAAGGACAGTCCTGTTTCTTGACCCATTCGCATAAGCATTTCATCCAGTCCCTCAACTTCCCCGGGGGCCTGTTTCAGGATTTTTCCAATCTGATTGTTGTTCGTCCCAACGATGATCGTGCAAAACTTTCCGTGTTTCAGCACACGTGAACACTCCGCTATCACGCGCTTCATATCATTCTGATAGAACGCGAATTTCTCCGGCAACGATTTACCACGAAGGCCCACCATCGATCCCTGAAGCTGTTCGACATCGACACCCAGATAATTCAGGTGGAACGCATCATTATCCAAATAATCAATTGCGAAACTGTAGGGCGGCGAAAACAAGATGCCGTCAGCACTCGCATCCCCGACGGGCATGGAACGAGCGTCGCCCTGTGAAACGCGAGCCAGTCCGAGCGCCGCTTGATCCTGTCGGAGAAACCTCTGGATCTTGTCCGCAACAAACACGTAGCGGTCAAGGATTGCGCGAAACTGGTCGATAGGTGTCCTCCGTGTACTGCGCTCGGAATATCCGGCGGCATCCAGATAGGCCAGGAGCAGGAAACCATAGGTTTCGGCGGTCTCGCGGTCGCTGCCCTTTGGAAGCTGCAATCCGCGTGTCAAATACTCGATCGGTTCTTCCATCACTTCATCGGCATAATGCAATTGCGCAGAACGAACCGGCTTGCGCCCGCCAATCGGCCTGCCGCGTTTTCCGAAATACTCGAATACGGCTTCGGCGTTATCCACAGCCTTGCGTGCCCGATTCAACGGCATGGTCAGCGCGTCCAATTTGGTTTGCGCCATGAACCGGCAGAAAGGGCTGGCATCGACACCGAGGGAGTTGATGCCCATCAGCGTTGCCTCAACCGCAACTGTTCCAGAACCCATCATCGGGTCAATGACAGTTTCGCCCGGCTTCAGACCCATGACATTTAAGATACCTTTGACCATCTGCGGGTGAAACTTCCCTCGATATGGAAAAAGCCCGTGAGTAGCATAGCCGGTACGGAAAATGTTTTTTTCAAAAAATGATTTCAGGCGGGAAGAAGAGTGCCCTGGCAACCTCAGAGATTCACCCGCGCACATCTGGAAATGTCGGGTTACGCTGTCGCCGATTTTGGCGAAGTAGGCCGCGTTCCGGACCAACTCCTGTTCATCAAGGATCTGGTTCTCATAGAACGCCAATTCCATCTCATAATAGTCGTCAATGTCAGGAATTAACTCACGACTCGGGGAAAACAAGTGCTCTGCCAACCCTCGTGAAAGAATATCGGCAGGAGGTTTCATGGTGTCATTTACCCTTCAATGAAATCATCGTCCGCATGCGGGCATATTTGCGGCGTTGAAAGCCTCTCGACAATCGCGTCGCAACTCTCTTTCTCGATGCCGATCCAGTAACGATTGCTTCGCTCGCACACATCAAAGGTCGTTCCGCTACCGCCGAACGGATCGAGCACGATGTCCCCTTCGCACGTGGACATCTGAACCACGCGGTTGATCAACTTTGTAGAAAGTTGATTCTCTGTCCGCTTTTCGCTCTTGAACTTACGGTGCCTGACAGGCGGGATGTCATCCCAAACATCGGTCAAGTTAACGCCTTTGGGATTCATGGCATCACGGTGTCCGCCATAGTCTTTCAGCTCCTTCGCACAGTGCCGACAGACTTTGATCGGCGTGCGGATTTTCCGGAACGTTTTTGGTTTTCCCTTCGTATAGTAGAGCAAACTGTAATGCGACGGATAAAGGCGCCCTTGAATTGGCAGGCTCAATTTGATGTTCACTGCGATCCAGTGGCGGAACAACATTTCTTCTTCTGCCAGATAAGCACCCAACAAGATGTTCCACTTCGGCAGGTTGTAAACAAAGAGTGCGCCGCCAGGCTTCAGTATCCGCATGCACTCCTTGAGCCACGCCTTGCTCCACACCAAATAGGCCTTCTCGGACAGATTGTCATTGACCTTCGCGCCATATTGCTTGTCCAGGTTAAAAGGCGGGTCGGCAAAGACCGTGTCCACAGATGCGTCCTCTATGCGGGGCAAAACCTTCAGACAGTCAGCATTGAACACAACACCAAGAGGGGTCCGGTACGCTTGAAGGTTGGCAACATCCCATGAACAAAGCGAGACTGGATGAAATACGCCAGTTTTCGCACGCGGCGAGTCATCCAACAGCAGGTAATTTACAGCAAGATTATTCATGATCCCTTTGTTACCTAAAGCGTTTAGAATGTTACTTATAGTCTGCATGCTTGTAAATAACATTTTTTAGCATGCCGCTTGCCTTCCCTCCTACGACGCTACCGACACCGAGCTGGGCTTCCCTCCATCATCTTTACAAACCTTAAGAATAAGCCGTTGCCACGTCTGTTCGCCTCACGCTTCCGGCTCGTAAATCATCTTGATGGTCATGCCACCATCGACGGCAAAGGCCTGTCCGGTCACAAACCCCGATTCGGGGGCGATCAGATAGGCGACCAGTTCGGCAATGTCTGCGGGGGTTCCGACACGTCCGGCCGGATGCTGGGCCTGATCGGCCGCGCGATGCGCCACCGGGCGGCGCGCCGATGCCTTCCGACACGCTCCGACCTCGATCCAGCCGGGGCAGATCGCATTGACCCGCACCGCCGGCCCAAGGCTCACCGCCAGCGCGTGCGTCAGCGCGACGAGGCCGCCTTTGCTGGCGGAGTAGGCGAAGGTGTTGGGTTCGGATTGCAGGGCGCGTGTCGAGGCGATGTTCACCATCGCGCCGTTGTGTCGGCGCAGTTCCTGAGCCGCTTCGCGCGCGCACAGGAACGATCCGGTGAGATTGACGGCCATCACGCGCTCCCAGGCCTCCAGCGTCGTCTCCTCCAGAGGCGTCAGGCCGCTGCCGATTCCGGCGTTGTTGATGAGCGCATCAATTCGGCCGAAGCGCGCGACGGCCGCCCGCATCAAGGCCCGCACGTCGGCTTCGCGCGCCACGTCGGCCCGCACGCCCAACCAGCGGCCCGATGCTGAAAACGTCCCCGACGCCTCATCCAGCGCCTCGGCATCAACGTCGCCGACGGCCACCGACATGCCGTCCTCGAGCAACTTGCGCACGATGCCGTCGCCAATGCCCTGCGCGCCGCCGGTCACCACCGCCACTTTGCCCGCAAACTCATATCTGGCCATGCCGCCCACCGCATCCCGTGACGCTACCCCAGAAGCGTGCGCACCACATCTTCGGCGCTGAAATCGAGACTGTCCGCCCGGCAGAACCGGCCGATGCTGGCGAATGAATCGCCCAGCGTCAGCAGGCAGGGTTCGACCCGGCCGGGCAGCCGCTGGGCCAGTCCGATATTGGCCAGCAGCCCGTTGCACACGCAGATGCGTCCGGCCATCTCATCGGCCTTCCCGCCCTTGGCCAGAAAGTTCAATTCCGGTTCGGCTGCACAGCGGTACCCCACGGTCCCATCCTCCCGCCGGTAAGGCTCTCGCAGATAGCCCAGATCACAGATCCGCTGCCGCTTCAGATAAACCGCGCGCTCGGAAAGCGTGCCTTCCAACTGAGCCACCTTGAAGGGGAAGCCTGTCGGCGAGGCTACCGGATCGGTAAACACGTGCGCCTCGCCAGCGAGCGCCTTGGCTACCAGCGTGCGCCGGATCTCGGAGGGCAGCCCCGAATCGGTGCACAAGGCAAAGGCGGTGCCGACCTGTATGCCGGCGGCGCCCTCCGCCTCCGCCACCTTCAACTGCTCGGGCGAGTCGTACGAGCCTCCCACCCAGAACGGCAGGCCCAATTTGCGTATCGCCGCAAAATTGACCGTGTCGCGCGGCCCGTAAATCGGCTGGCCGTCATCGGTCAGATGCAAGGTGCCGCGCGGCGGCGCATTATGTCCGCCCGCCTGGGGCGACTCGACCACAAAGCCGTCCACGCGCCCGCTGGCCTTGCGAATGAAGATTGAGGCCAGCGCGTCCGACGAGATGATCGGCAGGAAGTCGGGTCTGGATAGCGCCGGCAGCGCCGCGCCCGCCTCCAGATAATCGCCCGGATCAAATCGGGACGTGCATTCCGTGTCGGCCTGCGCGCCATGCACGCGAATGGAATAGGTGGCGGGCTGGTGCTGCGCCAACACATCCAAGACGCCGGGAAATTCAACGGCAATGCCCGCGCCCACGATCACCACCGCCACGCCCGCCAGCATCGCCCCGTAAAGGGAGGGCAGGTGCGGCAGTTGGATCTTCTCGAGATAATTGATGCCCACGGGATTGGAATGCCCCTCGCGCGCAAGGAAGACCTCCACGAAGTTCGACACAATGCACAATTCATTACGCGCGTGATTTTCCTTGATGGTCGGCAGGCCCAGAAACGTGTAGTGTTCATCCGGCTTGATGCCGCCCGGCACGAACAGCGCGTCCAGAACCCGCTGGGCCATCTGGGGCCACACGAAATGCCTCAGGGCACGCCGGACATGGCCGCCGGGGTCGCCGGTCTGGAGTCGGCGCGCCATCACCAGATCGAGTGCGGTCCCCGACACGACACCGAGGTGCCCGAGCTTTGAAACGGCTTGCGCCAGGTGCCAATTGGACACGCCGACACCCATGCCACCCTGAATGATTTTGGGAAGTGCAATGTGCATGTTGTAATGATACCAGAATCTTCGCTGAACCGACAGAACTTTGTCGCGCGCCTCAATACAAAAACAAACGGGCGGCCCGCGAGGGTCGCCCGTTTGTTCGAATCGTTGCTGTCCCTGTCGCTTACCAGCGAGAGGATCCGCCGCCGCGTTCGCGACGATCGCCGCCGCCTTCACGACGTCCGCCGCCGCCGAACCCGCCGGAGCGGGGTGCGTCGCTGCGAGGCTTGGGCTGCGACTCATTCACGCGCAGCGCCCGCTCCCCAATGGTGCGGCCGTTGAGCGCGGCGATCGCCGCCTGAGCTTCTTCGCTGTTTGGCATCTCGACGAATCCGAAACCCTTGCTCCGGCTGGTCATGCGGTCAATGCAAACGCGCGCCGAACTCACGGCGCCGTGTGCCGAGAAAAGCTCGCGGAGCTCATCATCGGTCATCGAATAGGCGAGGTTGCCAACATAGATATCCATGCTATCCTTCTCTCTTCTTCTTCTCTGCCGCCATGTCGCGTCTTGTCTGAATGGGCGAATCGGGATCGCATGGCACAATCCGAATTCCCAGGCTTGTCCGTGCCTATGCGCCGCGTCTCCCCCGCACCAGGCGGGAATGAAACATCGGAACACCCAAAAATGAAAACCCGGAAAAGAAGGCGCACCCCCGCGAACCGCACGGCCGGTCAAATCTGGATGATTGGGAGCAAAAGAGGACCGGCACGTCAGAACTGACGCGTAAAATAGTTTCAAACTCGGTCATATCTCTCAAACGCTTACCTTGAATCGTCCGCCGCAGCGGACCTCCCGCCCACTCGTGTCGACAAGCCGGAAGAGGCTGTAAACCGTCGACTTCTTCGTGAGTGGCGTGTACTATAACTGATTTGCGCCGAAAGATGCAAGCACTTTTTTTGGTGAACTATCGCGCTATCGCGCTTCCGCCGTACAATGAACTTGACATCTGTCATCCGCCTCTGCCACACTTGCCCCGAAAGTAGCCCTGTGCGTTCCCCGGTCGGCCGCTGCGGGGCTTGCCCGCAGAGATCCGACAATCATTTCTGCAATGAGGGATTGGGTATGCGTGACGTGTTCACCGGTGACCCCGTGAAGACCGGACCCGTCAGTATCCTCTTGGTGGAGGACGACGCGGCGTGCGCCCTGCTGATTCAGAACCTGTTGACGCAGTGGCGGCGCGACGCCTTCAGCATCCGGCGAGCCGACTGTCTGGCGGCGGCGCTGAGGGAGGTGGTCCAGGGGGGGATAGACCTCGTGCTTTTGGACCTTGGGCTGCCTGACAGCCGGGGTCTCGACACGTTCGTTCGCATGCAGGCCGCCGCAGGACGGGTGCCGATCATTGTGCTGTCCGGTCTGGACGATGAGACGCTGGGCACCGCGACGGTTCAGCAGGGCGCTCAGGACTATATCATCAAGGGACAGGCGCCGGAACTGAACGCATCCCTCGTGCGCGCCATCCGCTACGCCATTGAACGGTCCCGCGCGCAGCAGGCGCTGGCCGACGAGCACGATCTGCTGCGCAATATCCTAGACAACCTGCCGGATCAAATCTACCTGAAGGACAAAGTGGGCCGATTCGTGGCCGCTAACCCCGCGACCCTCCGTTTTCTGGGCGCATCCGCCGCCAGCGACATCATCGGCAAGAGTGATCGTGATTTTTTCCCGTCCGAACTCGCCGCCCGGTTCCAGTCCGAAGAATTGGATCTTTTGCAGCGCGACCAGCCGTGCATGAACCGCGAGGCGGCCTTGACGGACGCTGCGGGCCAGCCGCGGTGGCTGTTGACCACCAAGGTGCTTCTGCGCGATCACGCGGGCGCGTTCCAGAGCCTGCTGGGCATCAACCGCGACATTACCGACCTCAAGCGGGCCGAGGCCTACAGGGAAATGGCCCGGGAGATTCTGCAAATGCTGAACGAGCCGGGAGACCTGCCGATCATGATCCAGCGCGTGCTTGCCGTCTTGAAGACGCGGACGGGGTTCGATGCCGTGGGCATCCGTCTGCAGGATGGCGAGGACTACCCTTATGTCGCCCAGATGGGTTTCTCTCCGGATTTTTTGCTGACGGAAAACACGCTGATCGGACGCACCTCGGATGGCGGGGTGTGCCGGAACCCGGATGGCCATGTCAGCTTGGAGTGCACCTGTGGCCTGGTCATTTCCGGAAAGACCGATCCCGCCAACCCGCTCTTCACGCGAGGGGGAAGCTGCTGGACGAACCATTCCTTCCCGCTGCTGGATCTTCCGCCCGGCGCGGATCCGCGGTATCGGCCGCGCAACACCTGCATCCATCAGGGTTTCGCCTCCGTGGCGCTGGTGCCCATCCACGTGAAGGACCGCATCGTCGGGCTGCTGCAATTCAATGACCGCCGCACAGGGTGCTTCTCGCTCGACACGGTCGAACAGTTTGAAGGCATCGCCTCGCTCATCGGCGCCGCGCTGATGCGCACGCGGGCCGACGACCAGTTGAAGCAGGCTCACGCGGAACTCATCAAGGCGCACGAGGCATTGGCCGCCGCCCAAATGCGCCTGATTGAGGCGGCCAAGATGGAATCCGTGGGCCAGTTGGCAGCCGGTGTCGCCCACGAGGTCAAGAATCCTCTGGCGATCGCGCTGATGGGCTTGGAATTTCTATCGAACACGGTCGCCACAAACGATGATCAGGTGGCGACGGCCATCCAGGACACGAAGGATGCCCTCCTGCAGGCCGATTACATCGTGCGCGAACTGCTGAACTTCGCGGCGCCGGCAAAACTGGAGATGAAGCTTCAAGATCTGAACGGGGTGGTTGAACATGCGCTGCGCCTGGCTCGCTTGGAGGCGCGGAACCGGCAGATCGCCGTCTGCGTCGATCTGGGGCAGAACCTGCCGCACCTGCCCTTGGACAGAATCAAGATCGAGCAGGTGTTTCTGAATCTCTGCATGAACGCCATCGAATCCATGCCCGAGGGCGGGACACTGATCCTGAAGACCCGCGTCCATCCGCTTGAAACCGGGGGCGCGGAGGTCATCGCGGACGTGGAAGACACCGGCCCCGGGATTCCCGAAGGCAATCTGCAGAAAGTCTTCGACCCGTTCTTCACCAAGAAACAAATAGGGAAAGGAACCGGACTCGGCCTCTCGGTGGCCAGGCAGATCATCGAGTTGCACGGTGGCACGATCAGGATCGGCAACCGCCCCGAAGGCGGCACGCGGGTGACGATCACGCTCCACACTCAAACAGGAGAATAAGCCATGTTCAAGAAACGCATCCTGATTGTTGATGACGAACCCAAGTTCACGCAAATGGTGCGGTTCAATCTGGAGAAAACGGGGGCTTACGAAGTGATGGAGGTGAACCATCCGAAGCAGGCGCTGGAAGCGGCCACCCGATTCAAGCCCGATCTGGTTCTGCTGGACGTGATGATGCCCGGAATGGACGGCGGCGATGTCGCCGCCCAGCTCAGGCGGAACCCCGGCCTCAAGAATGTGCCGGTCATGTTTGTCACGGCGGCCGTGGCGCAAAGCGAAGCAGGCGAGCACGGTTACCGCAGCGGCGGAGACATCTTCCTCGCCAAGCCGATCACGCTCGACGCGCTGCTCGCGGCCATCGCTGAAAATCTGCGCCACAGTCCGCCCGTGACGGATGCCTGTAAAGGACCGTGACCAGGCGCGTCTCTGCGAGCCTTTTCTGCTCTCGACGCGCGCGCGAGGTCCGACGTCGTTGTTGTAGGGGCTCGTGGAGACGCGGCGCACGAGGCGGAGCAGCGGCGTCCCCGCCGCGCCGCAGGAATGGATCGGCTCAGGGGTCAAGGGGCTGGCGTGCCGCCATCGCCTCCGGCGGCGGGCTGCATGCATGTCTCCCGCACGCGCCCGGCCAGCTCGCCGCACGCCGATTCCAGCGCCCGGCTCATGGCCGCGACCGTTGCGGCGGCGCCGCCATCGGCCACCGGCGCCGACGCCTGCAACGCGCCGGCGGCGCGGACCTGCCGCGTGGCCGTGTCGGTCAGAAACCACGCGCCCTGCAGCTCAACGCGGGCGCCGTTGCGTTCAAAGCGGTTGATCGAGAGGCTCACGCCGAGGTCGCCCGCAGCCGTATCACTCCGCGGCACGACGAGGACGTTTTGCGGCGAGAGCTCGGCCGCGAGATTGTCACTGACCGCGCGGGTCACCGCATCGCGGAACGAGCCGCCCCAGCGGTCGAGTTCCAGATGGACCAGCGTCTGCGCGCCCCCGCTGACGCGGCGCACCGTCACATTCGGGTGGTTCAGGTAGTCGGCCAGCGCAACCGGACCGACCGTGATCACACGGGGCGGCGGCACATTCGGCACTGTCGCCTCCGGCCGCAACCGCGCCGAAAGGGCATAATACCGGACCGCAGGCGAACTCGCGCACCCGGCCACGAATAGAGCGGCGGCCATCCCGCCGACACGGGCACTCCTCTGGATTTTCATTCCTGACCTCCTGTGTTCGGCTTTTTGCCCCGCAGCAACGCCTCCGGGTTCCGCTCCAACGTGTCGGCCAAGGTCCGCACGGCCTGCGCCGCCAGCCCCAGCTCGCGCAACGCCTCGCGCAGCTCTTCAACCGGCCGGTCATCACGCAGCGCCACATCCAACGTCTGACCCGTCTTGCTGATCTGCCCAAATGCGCGCTGCGCCTCCCGCAGCGCGTCGCCCGCCGTCTCCGCGAGATCGGCCGCCGGCCCTTCTTCGAGCGCCAGCACCCGCTCCAGCGCCGCAAACGCCGCTGTCGCCGCCGCCAGCGTCTGTTGCGCCTCTGCCGAAATCGTTTTCACCTCATCACCCGCCGAATGGATCACGGCCCGGGTCTCGGCCACCCAACCCGTGACGGCACCCGGCAAATGCTGCAGGGCCGGATTCTGGAGCAACTGGTTCAGACCGACCAGCACCTGGTTCGCGCGGTCCAGCAGCTCAGCCAGCGGCAATTCATCCAGCCTCCGGGTCAGCTCCTGCGTGGCCGACGCGATGGTCGGAATCTGCAAATGCCCGGTGCGCTCAGGCAACATCCGCGCCGCCTTTCCGGGATGGAAATCGAGATTGATCAGTAACTGACCGGTGACAAAACTCTGCATCTGCAACTGGGCGCGCAACCCTCTCGTGATCAGCATCTGATGATATTCCAGATTCTGCATGCCCGCACCATCGAGCGCAAAGGCACGGGTGTCGATCTCGGTGACGACGGGCACCAGAAATTTCATGCTGGCCAGATCGCCCTCGAGCGTGACAGCCACCACCGTCCCAACCTTGACGCCGCGGAACATCACCGGCGCGCCGACGCTCAAACCTTTCACCGACTCGTCAAAATACTGGATGTAGCGCTGGGTCTGGGTGAACATCCGCCCCGATCCAAAGGCTATCACGCCCAGAACCGCCAACGCCAGACCGCCGACGACGAACGCCCCGATCAGCGTCTTCTTTGCCTCTTCACTCATGGTGTCTCACTCCTTTGCCGCCGGAAGATTCGCCGGCTGCGGCGGGCGGTCCCCGTCGCGCGTCAGAAAACGGATCACCCGCGGATCATCCGACCGGGCAAGCAACTCCCGCGGCGATCCCAGCGCCAGCTGGGTCTGCGCCTCGGCATCGAGAAACACACCGTTCGTGCTGATCGCGAAGAGGCTGGCCAGCTCGTGCGTGACCACCACGACCGTCGTGCCCAGGCTCTCGCGCAGCTCCAGAATGAGGTCATCCAGCCGTTTTGCGCTCACGGGGTCAAGCCCCGCAGACGGTTCGTCAAAAAAGACGATTTCGGGATCCAGCGCCAACGCCCGAGCCAGCCCCGCGCGCTTCTTCATCCCGCCGCTGAGCTCCCCGGGATGACAGGCTTCGCACCCGGCCAGACCGACCAGCGCCAGCTTGAACGCCACCCGCTCGCGAATGGCTGCGGGCGACAGATCGGAGTAAAGCTGGAGGGGCAGCGCCACGTTCTCCGCCACAGTCAGGGAGCTCCACAGCGCCCCGCCCTGATACAACACGCCAAAGCCGCGCATCACCTCCCGCCGCTCGGCGGTCGAACGCTTCCAGAACGGCACCGTCCCGTAAAACACCTCGCCCGCCACCGGCCGCTGCAACCCGATCAGATGGCGCAGCAACGTGCTCTTGCCACAACCGCTGCCGCCCATGATGACGAAGATATCCCCCCGATTCACCGTAAAGGCGAGATCCCGCTGGATCACCCGCGCCCCGTAGGCCAGCGTCAGTCCGCAGACGCGGATCGCCGGCGCCGTGCCAGCGTTCGCGTGCTCCGAATCTGTTGTGGGCTGCTCGTTCATCCGGTGTCCGTCTCAAATCCCCAATGCGTTGCACATGACCGTGACAAGGGCCGTCGCCACAATGATGCTGATGATCCCGTTGACGACCGCCCCGGTCGCCGCCTCCCCCACAGCGGCGGCGTTGCGACCGCATCGCAATCCCTTGTAGCACCCGGTGAGCGCAACCAGAACGCCGAAAAAGGCCCCGTGCAGCAGCCCCACCCATAAATCCTGGACGCGCACCACATCCCGCGTCATCTGGATGTATTCCAGCGGCGTGATCTCGAACAGCCACACCCCGACCGCCAGGCCGCCCAGAATGCCCATCGCGCTGGCGTAGAGACACAGCAGCGGCATCATGAGCGCGAGGGCGATCAGCCGCGGCAGCACCAGAAAGTCGATCGGTTCGACCCCGAGCGTGGCCAGGGCGTCCACCTCCTCGTTCACCTGCATCGTCCCCAGTTGCGCGGCAAACGCCGCGCCGGTCCGCCCGGCCAGAACAACCCCCGTCATGACCGCGCCCATGACCCGCACCACCGCGATGCCGACCAATCCGGCGACGTAGATCTGGGCACCAAACATCACCAGTTGCGCCGCGCCGACAAACGCGAAAATCAGCCCGACCAGGATGCTGATGAGGGAGATAATCGGCAGCGCCTCCGCGCCGCAGGCCGCCATGAACGCCGTGACGTCGGTGCGGCGGCAGGCCGAGCGGCCCGTAAACAGGCGGCCGAACCCCGCCACCACCTCGCCCACAAACGCCAGTCCGTCGACACCCGCCGCCCAAGCTTCCTGCGCGTGGTCCGCGACCCGCGCGAGCCAGGGCCCCGGCTCCCGGTGCGCCACACTCCGCACAGGCGCGGCCTCCGCCAGCGCCAGCAGCCGTCGCACGCCCTCGGGCAGGCCGGTCCAGCGGCAGGCGATCCCGGCCGCCTGGCACCGCCGCTGGAGCTGCAGACAGAATACCGGCAAGCCGCTGTGCCAGTCCGTAACTGCGGTCGCGTCGCACACGACCGCGCCGCAGCCCGCCGCCTCGCGCACCACATCCGCAGGCGCGAGCGCCGGCGTCCCCCCACGCCAATCCCCCTCCATCCGGACATCGCATACGCGATCCGCTATCCGGGGCGAGAGCGTAATGCGCGGCTCGCTCATGGCACCTCTCCCAGTTCATCCAGAATCCGCTCGGCCGGCGTCAGGAACGACTTGGATCGGTTGCAGGCGGCGCAGGCGGGTACGACGTTGCCCTTCACGCTCCGGCCGCCGCGGGCGACGGGCACGACATGATCCATCGTCAACTCAGAGGCCGGGAACTGTTTGCCGCAATAGTGGCAGACTCCGCCGTCGATTTGCCGGCGCCACCAGACGGTCTGACGCAGCCCGCGGGCCTTTTCGCGCTCGCGCGCCACATGCGCCGGATCCTTCCGTATGTCGATCCAATCGGCCATGGTTCACGCCTCCAGCATCGCCTGCATCCACGCGGCATGGCGCTCCTCGTCGGCCGCCGAGCGGGCAAACGCGCCGCGCAGCGACGGAATCATGCAGCCCGCCTCCATCGCCCGGTAGAAGGCCGCCGTGGCGCGCTCGTGCTCGATCGCATGCGTCAGCAAATCGCGGTCCGGGCCGGGGCCGCCCGCTACGGCATCGGCCGCCACGTCGTGCATCAGCCCTTCGGCGGCCGGCAGCGCGGCCTGGAGTTCGACCTCATGCACCGTGGCGTCCATCTGCTCCATCAGCGCGCCGTGCGCCGCCTCTTCGGCGGCGATCCGCTCAAACACCTCGCGCACGCGGGCGGTGGAGGCCCGGGCCGCCAGCGCGCGATAATCATCCAGGGCCGCGCGCTCGAAGGCTGCGGCCTGCCGCAGCACGAGCCGGGCCAGCACGCCCGGCGCCGCAACCCGCTCCGCCCGGGCTGCGGCCGCCCGCGGCGCAATCCCCTCGCGCAGCATCAGCGCGCCGAAGACCAGAAACAGCGCGCCGCCCGCCAGCTTGATGTAGCGCTCGTCGGGGACGAGCTTCTGCAGCAGCCCGCCGGCCAGCACGCCGATGGCCGTGGACGCCGTGAGCGCCAGCGCGCCGGCGGCAAAGACGGTGAGCTTGAACGAGGCGTTGGCGCCCGACTGGCTCATCACCGCCAGTTGCGTCTTGTCGCCCAGCTCGGCCAGAAAGATCATCACAAAGGTGCTCGTGAACAACGTCCAGTTCATACTTTGCTACTCCATCGCCAACAGGCTCACCCGGATCACGCCGGTGTGCGCGCGGGCGGAACGAAACCAGCCGCGGGACCGGCGGCAGACGTAGCGGACGACCGCGGCCGAGGGGTCGAGAGGATCGCTCTCGACGGCGACCACCCGGACGCGCGTGCCGTCGTGTTCGGGACAATACCACGCGCGGCGGCGGGCTTCGCGCAGCAGCTCGCGGCGACGGCTGCCGGAAAGAACCGCCAGCGCGCCGTCGTGGCGCCCGACCCACGTGACCCCGTGGCACTCGGGACATTCGAAGCGCGACCAACCCGCGGCGCGCTCGGCGGCAAACGCCGTTCGTCCGCAGCAGGCGCATGGCGCCTCCCACAACGCTTCGGCCAGCAGCGCGCGGGCCAAAACTGCCCGCTCCTCACTGGCATGACCCGCGTTGAACTCGGCCAGCAATTCCGCTTCGGTCCGGCTCATGGGCGCGCCCCTCCCTGACGCGGCCGCCCAACTCGGATCACGATCCGGCCGTCGGGATCGCACGCGATCGCCGCCTCGCCGGGACCCGAAGCCTGCCGCACACGCCGGGCCGTCGTGCTCACGCAGGCGGCCTCCGCGGCGGCATCGGCGGCCTTCTCCGCCGTGGCGCGAACGCTCTTGCGCCGCGCCGAGAGGATCTCGCCGGCGATCACGGCCAGCGTGACCACGACAATGCCGGCCGTCACATAGATCGGCAGATGCCGACGGCCCAGCTCGTTCAGGCTCAGCACCGCGCCAGCTATGAGTCCGATCGTGCCGATCACGGTCTTAATGGTATCGGTGGATTTGGAGGACATGGGATCATCCGAGAAACGATCGTTCACACCGCGAAGCCTTCACCACTCCGCCACCCGCTCGCATGCCCAGAAAGTGTAACCTGCACAGGCCGCCGCCGCCACAAAAAAAAGCGCCCAGGCCGCAAAGCCATCGGCCGTGAAGCGGAACAGCGTCACCCCGGCCGCCAGATCCACGGCCACGGTGGCCGCCAGCAGCGCGAAACTCGCCGCATTGGAGCGGCGCGCCATCGCCCAGCGCGTGCCGAAGGGGGTCAGCCACGGCAAAGCCGCCACGAACCCCAGCCACAGCGCCAGCCGCAGCCCCCAGCCCAGCCGCTGCGCGCGCAGCGCGAGGCGGGTCAGCGGTCCGGGACACCAGACGCCGACAACCTCCTCACGCAGCAGCCAGCGCCCGGCGCGCACGTCGTAAGCCCGCACATCGAGCACGGCGCGGCCGCGAAAACCGGCCGCCTCAGTGCGCACGCGGCCCGCAACCACGGCATCCAGCTCCACCCGGCCCCCGGCGTGCAGCGCCTCGTCGAGGCTGACGGCCGCGCCCAGCGCCTGCGCCATATCCGCCAGAAACTTCCGGATCGGCGAACCATCGACGACGCTCAAGCCGTCGCGCGCCGCCAGCGCCCGGCGCATCGCGACGGTCACGGCGTCGCGGCGGTCACCAATGAAATGGGCGACCCCGATGCGGAGTGCGCCCGGCTCGGAGGACGCGATACGCCGCGCCGCCTCGTCGCAGGCGGCCGCCACGGCCCGCGACTCGGCCTCGGTGTACGGCTCCGGCCGCTGCCGCAGGAACACCACGGCCTGCCAGATAAAGTAGAGGGCGCACAGAACGGCCAGCCCGCGCAGGAGCTTCAGAAACAGCAGGACTATTTTGATCATCGTACGGCTCCAGCCTGGGCACGGAAAGGGTTCAGGGTTCAGGGTTCAGGGTTCAGGAAGAAGATACCGCGTTCCACACCGGACGTGCAAGGCTTTGTTCGGCGTCGTTGGGTATTGGGTGTTGGGTGTTGGTTTCATTCCCTTTCACCTGCGGCGCGGCGGGACGCCGCAGCCCTACCCGTTGGATTACTGGATGGAGATGCCGGATTCCTCGATCAGCTCGTCGAGGCCCGCAAGGCGATAACGGGCGCAAGTCCTGCGAACTTCGTCCAAGTCGAAATCCGGGTTGCGCGCCAGCAACTCGACAATGTCGGCCTTGGATTTGAACCCGCCGGCGTAGAGCTTCAACGCGATGAGCTGGGGAAACGGAACGAGTCGAAGTGGACTACCAACCCTCACCACCGCGCTGGACAGGCGCACCGCATCGTCAACGACGGCAGGGAAACGGCCTGCGAAACTGACCACCTGAATGAGGCCGAAGGGACCGCTCACGTCCATCACGCCCCCCAGCGGGTCTGTTGCGTCAGGTTCGCGAAGTTCCACCGCGTAGCCGCCGCGACGTAACGCGTCCGCGACGGCGCGTAGCGTCGGAAGATCGGCATTGACTCCCAAGTCAACGTCCTCGGTGTATCGAACGTAGTGGAAGGCCGCCAGCGCGACCGCGCCGATCACGACGGCATCCACGCGATGTTGTCTCAGGATGGTGACGACATCCTCGGCGGCGTGAAGGATCGCGTCGGCGTCGTTCATGGGCGCTGCCCCGCGGCGACAGGTCGAATCCACGCAAACCTGCTGCCCATCGTTAGAGCCGAACGGACTCTGTCTTCGATAGTCATCCGCCGCAGGCGTTCCAGTTCCCGCTGGCGGGACTGCATCGCGCATCGGCTGTGCGCCGGCTTGTGTCCACTGTTCGCGTTCATGTCGTCGTAACCCATGCCGCTTGAATTCGCACGTGACGCTATCAGCCCAGAGAACATCCGAAACAAACCGAAAACCATGCTGTTCGCGTTATTTGCCGACCAAAAAACGGCGTTATCATACGGCTTTCGGCCCCGCCCGTCAATGCCGGGCGTCAAAAAGTCCAGGGCAAACGCATCTAAATTTCCTTCTTTTTGACTTTTTTTGGTTCATTTCTTGCTGCCAATGCGGTCTTCCGCGTGTCCAGGACCACCAGATCGGCGTAGCGTTCCGCCAGCCCCATGAACTTTTTGTACCCCTCGACCGCCTGTGCGACGGCCCTCACCTCGGAGGCGGGCACATAGCGCACCACGTTGCGGCCGCCCTCCCAAGACTGGAGGTTGTAGTAGCGGCCGCCCCGCATCGGGCAGAGCTTGCCCCTCTCCATCCGCCCGATGGCGGCCATCTTCCCGATAATCGATTCGCGTGTTGACTTCATGGCCGAAGTATATAGAATACTATACATTATGTCAACCGATCCTTCAGTCACACCTGGAAGCGTCCCCGTCAGCCTGATCGACTGCTTCGGGACGATGCCGGATCCGCGCCTCGATCGGACCCGATGCCACAAGCTGATCGACATCCTGGTCATCGGCTTCTGCGCCACCCTCGCCGGCGGCGAGGGCTTCAGCGACATGGAGCAGTTCGGGCTGTCCAAGGAGGCGTGGTTCCGCGGCTTCCTCGAACTGCCCAACGGCATCCCGTCGCACGACACCTTCAACCGGGTGTTCCAAGCGCTCGACCCTGCGGCGTTCGGTGAACGCTTCGTGCGCTGGACACAGGGGCTGCGGGCCGCGGTCTCCGGCGAGATCGTGGCCATCGACGGCAAGGCGCTGCGCCGGGCGCTGGGGAAGGGCAAGGGGGATGCGCTGCCGTACGTCGTGAGCGCCTGGGCCTCGGATAACGGGCTGGTGCTCGGCCAGATGAAGGTGGACGAGAAGAGCAACGAAATCACGGCGATCCCGCAGCTGCTGCGGGCGCTCGAGCTGAAGGGCTGCATCGTGACGATCGACGCGATGGGGTGCCAGAGGAAGATAGCCCGCGAGATCGTGGACGCCGACGCCGACTACGTCCTCGCCCTGAAGGGCAACCAGGAGACCGTCCACGACGAGGTCAGGAGCTACATGGACGACGCGATCGCCCGGTGGCAGGAGAACCCCGGCTCCGACCAAGAACTCGGCCATTGCGAGACTGTGGAGAAGGACCACGGGCGGATCGAGACCCGTCGCTTCTGGCAGAGCTGCGACACGGGCTGGTTCGCGGACCGCAGCAAGTGGGAGGGCCTGAAGAGCTTCGGCGCGGTCGAGTCCGTCCGCGAGGTCGCGGGTGCCGTGACGATCGAGCGCCGCTACTTCCTGCTCAGCCTGGGGCGCGGCGTCTGGACGTTCGCCAGGGCCGCCCGCCTCCACTGGGGCATCGAAAACAAAGTCCATTGGCTTCTGGACGTCACGTTCAGGGAGGACCAGAGCCGCGCCCGCCACGGCCATGCCGCGCAGAACCTCGCCACCCTGCGGCGCCTCGCCCTCAACGCGGCCAAGCGCGAGAACACCAAGCTCAGCACGCGCCTGAAGGTCAAAAAGGCCGGATGGAGCAACGACTACCTGCTCGCTCTCCTCGGCATCGACCCCGCGTGACGGCTCAAGGCGCATGCCCGAGCGACGGCGCGAGGCCTCGCCCCGGCCGCCGCTTTGGACGAAACCGGGCCCATCGACCTGCTTTCCCGCCGGAACGCGCAGTGGATGGTCAGAGAACCCGACCGGCCTTCGGAAAAAGGCAATGAAGCAATCCCTGAACCAGAAACTGACAAAGGTTCAGAAATTAGATGCGTTTGCCCTG
>VGWG01000028.1 GCA_016873675.1 Lentisphaerota bacterium
GCTGTTCCTTGAAACGTTGTCCAGTCAAATCCGGTTCACGGAAAAAGGGGGGGGCGGGCCGGGGTCTCCGTCTCCGGTCGGCCGCCCCGGCGCGGCGTCAGAAGGTGTAGGAGGCGGAGAGCTTCCAGGTGCGGCCGTTGGCCGGATAGACGCTGTTGCCGAAAAAGCCGGTGGTCGCGTAGTGCTTATCGAACACGTTGTCGACGCTCACGATGAGAGTGAGGCCGCTCACGCGGCTCGGAGTGATTCGAATGCCGGTATCCAGGACGCCGAATCCGTCCAATCGGTTCGCCACATTTCTGAAATCGCTCCCGGAGCGCTGATTGCTGGTTGCGCGGAGGGTGGAGAACAGGGCAAGGTCTTCGATGATCGACCAGTCGCCATGCACGGTGAGAACGTGCTTCGGGACGAGCGGGATCTCATTTCCCGCATTCGGGCCTGCGTCAAACTCAGCGTTGACGAAGGTGTAGAAGGCCGACACGCTGGCGACTCCGGGGCGGCGCCACGAGAGGTTCGCCTCCATCCCGCGGCGGCGGGTGTCGTCGTAGTTATCATTCCTCCACGTCAGGGGGTTGTAGACGATCTCGTTCTGCAGGTCGAGTTGGTAGAGGCTCATGCCCACCTCCCATTCTTCGGTAAGACGGACGACCGCGCCCACCTCCTGATTGAGGCCGGTTTCGGGTTTGAGGCTGGCGACAACCGGGGTCGGCCCCCAGATATTGACCTGTTCATCGGCAAACGGCGCATGGTAGAGCGAGGCGGCTTGGGCGTAGAACTTGACCTGCTGCGACGGGCGGTAGAGCGCCGATGCGGAGAGGGCGTGTTCGGTGGCGGTCACATCGGGCAGCTCCGTTCCGTTGACAGAGGATTCGTTCGCGATCCGGTCGGCCCGCGCGCCGAGGATCAGGGAGAGCGTGTCGGAGAGGACCGTTTCGTTCTCCACATACCCGGCGAGCGAGAACCGGGTCAGATCAAACGCCTTGTTCGCGACGCCCCAGAGCGGGATCTCGGGATTATAGGCGTAGTTCATGGCCAGATCGTCGTGGCGGATATCGGCGCCGACCGTGATGCGGTTTTCGACTCCGGCGATCACGTAGCGGTCTGAATAGCTGGGAGAGAACGTCAGCCTGTCGAGGCCGCTGCCATAGTAAAACCAGTAGCCCCAGGCGCGGTAGTCGTTTTGGGAGTCGATCAGGCGGCGCGACGCGGCGACGTTGAGCCGCAGCCTGCCCTCTTCGCCGATGAGGACGGCATTGTCGAGCGCCAGCCCCCAGGATTGGGACGAGCCCTCATCGAGCGGGTGGGTGGATTGTTTGGGGTTGGCCCACATCTGCGGGTAGGTGAGCGCGCCGGGCATGCCGTAATCGCTCGTGTTGTAAAAGAGGGAGAGGGTGGAGGTGGCGCGCGCGTTCCAGTCCTTGCCGAGCGAGACGCGGGCGTCCGTGGTTTCAAAATCGCCGTTTTTGCGCCAGCCGTCGCTTTTGCGCCAGTTGGCGTCGACCGCATACCGGAGCGTGTTATCGAGGCGACCGGCGGTGCCGATCGCTCCGTCGAAGGTGTTTTCGGACCCGACGGCCGCCGAGACGGTGGTGGTTTGCTTGTCGGCGCCGGGGCGGGTGATAATGTTGATGACGCCGGCGCCTGCATTGTCGCCGTACAGGATCGTCTGGGCACCGTGGAGGACCTCGATCCGCTCGATCGATCCGAACGGGACGCGCAACAGGTTCGGAGCGGCCATGTCGAGGCTGTTCAGCCGTTCGCCGTTGACGAGGATCAGGGTGCGGCCGTGAGAGTTCTCGCCGAAACCGCGCATCGAGACTTCGGAGGAGCTGGGATTGCCGCCGAGTTTGCGGAAGTAGATCCCGCCGAGTTTTTCGAGCGCCTGGACCACGTCGGTCGCGCCGGACCGCTTGATGTCGTCGGCGGTGATGACGGTGACACCTGCGGCGATCTCGTCGGCCGACCGGCCGGTCCGGCTGGCGGTGACGATGATGGGGGCATTGGTGGCGGGGGCCTCCTCGGACTGTGCGGAGGCGGCGAATGCGACGCCAAGGGCGAGTGCGCCCGCGGCGGTGATGCGATGCAGGTTCATAACAGCTCCTCTGCCCCTCGGTCGGGGGCGGAAACAGAAAACGCGCGAAGCGCTTTCTGCTGTTCAGGAGACTGCCGTTCGCGTCTGACGCCCATCGAAGGGCTGGAGGGTCATGTCAAAAACCGGAAACCGCCGGTGCGCACAGTACCGCTCCCCAGGACGCGAAGGAGTCTTCCCACGTCTTGCGAACCGGCACGTCTTCTGGCTCACGGCTTCCAACCTTCGTCCAGCCTTCTCACCCGTTTGGGCAATGGCCTTTGGACGTTGTAACCGTTTACAGCGGCGCGACCGCGTCCGATTTTCACGAACTTCCGTTTGCCGATTCGCGCTTGAAACCGGGTCAGCGTATAGAAGGGGGAATGGGAAGTCAAGAGGAAACACGAATTTGCGCAATTTGCGCAATTTGTATCTACCCAGCGGGGCCGTTTGTGGTAAGATACACGCACTCAGAGAGGTCATTATGTCTTTTAAAAAACTGGTTTTTGCACTGATTCTGGTCTGTGGGCTTTCGGCGCAGGCTCAAATGGAGGCGAAGTCAAAGCCCGCACTGGCGTCGGTCTATCTGGTCAAGATCACCGACATGGTCAAAGAGGATTCGTACCAAGTGATGTCACGTGAAGAGGTCGCCGCGCTGCAGAAGGCGATCAACGAGGAGTCCCGCGTCTTTCCGATGGCCATGGCTGCAGTCAAGAAGGCGTGGGCCGAGGACGAATTGACAAAGGAGATGACATTCCCGGCGGGCGCGTTCAGTGTGCGGAAAATGCTCCCGCAGGGTCCTTTCTCTGCCGAACAGGCCGACAAGAAGATGGAACAGATGCAGGACCGGGAGTTCGCCGCTCAAGATCGGAAGAGGGACCAAGACAAGAAGGGTGGCGGCAAAGGCAAGAAGGGTAGCGACAAAGACAAGAAGGCGCAGACCAAGGAGGCTGAGAAGGATGCCAAACGCGAGACGGCGCTGCGGATGGCCCAGGAGCAATTGACGGCGAAGATAGAGGAGATGCTCAAGCGGGAGCGTCCGAAATCTGGGTTGTGAGTCGGGGTATCCGTCTGGAGTGTGCAATGGCCTTTCAACTAGCAGCATGGTCTCTGAAGCGGCGCAACCGGGCGGTGGAATCCTTCTTAAATCGTCCAGCCTTTGACGAGCGGGCGGAGGCAGCGGCGGCAGAGGTGCTGGCGGCGATCCGTCGTGAGGGCGAGTCGGCGGTTCTGGCCGCCGCGAAGCGGTTTCAGGGCGGCGTCGAGCTGACGGGGGCGGCGTTGAAGGTGACGGCGCCCGAGTTGCGCAAAGCCCTCCAGCTCATTCCGCCTGCTGAGGTCCAAGCCGTTTGCGAGGCGCATGCGCGGGTAACGGCGTTTGCACGGGCGGGGTTGCGCAAACCGTGGAAGATGCGGACTCCCGGAGGCGGATTTCTTGGCGAGCAGTTCACGCCGCTCGACCGGGTCGGTGTCTACATCCCAGGGGGCACGGCGCCACTGGCGTCGACGGCGGTCATGACCGCGACGCTGGCCCAGGTGGCGGGGGTGCGGGAGATTGTGGCCTGCACGCCGTGCGCGCCGGATGGATCGATCAATCCGGTGTTGCTGTTTGCGCTGAAGCTTTCGGGCGCGACGGAGATATACCGGATCGGCGGCATCCAAGCAATCGGACTGATGGCCTACGGCACGCGGCGGGTGCGGCCGGTGCAGAAGATCGTCGGCCCCGGCAACGCGTATGTCACCGCCGCCAAGCGCCAGGTCTATGGCGCGGTGGCGATCGATCAGGTGGCCGGCCCGAGCGAGATCGCGATTTTAGCCGATGCGACGGCTACCCCCGCCTGGGTGGCGGCGGATTTGCTTTCTCAGGCGGAGCATGGCAGCGGTTTGGAGAAGGCGCTGCTGGTGACGGACTGCGCAACGCTGGCCCGGGCGGTGGCGGTCGAGGTCACGCGCCAGACGGCCGAGCTCCCGCGACGCACGGCGGTCGAGGCCGTGATCGGCAGCGGCGGCATGCTGGCGGTGGTCGTGCCGGATCTCGATCAGGGAATGGAATTGTGCAACCGGTTCGCGCCGGAGCATTTTGAAATAATGACGGCCGACGCGCCGACGCGCGTCGCGGCCGTTCGCGCGGCGGGCGCGGTCTTTGTCGGCGCCTGGACACCCGAATCAGCGGGGGATTTCGTTGCCGGACCGAGCCACGTGCTTCCGACCGGGGGCGCGGCGCGAATGTTTTCGGGACTGACTGCGGATGATTTTCGGAGACGGACCAGTCTGGTGCGGTTCACCCGGCGCGATTTGGTCGAAACGCGCGGGGCAATCGAAACCTTCGGCGCCGTGGAGGGGCTGGACGCCCACGCGCGGGCGGCTTCGGTTCGTTTCGCAAAGGAATGAACTGAACGGAGTTTGTCCATGAACCGGTATGTGACACACGCGGTGCAGGCGCTGCACGCCTACACGCCGGGCGAGCAGCCTCAGGCGACAGGCATCGTCAAACTCAACACCAATGAAAACCCCTACCCGCCCAGTCCAGCGGTGGGCCAGGCGCTCGCGGCCTTTGATCCGGCGCGTCTGCGCCTCTACCCCGACCCGCTGTGCGTCGCGGTGCGCGAGCGGATTGCCGTCATGCACGGCTGTTCGCCGCAGCAGGTGTTTGTCGGTAACGGATCGGATGAAATCCTGGCCTTGTGTACGCGGGCGTTTGTAGAAGACGCCGGGACGGTCGGTTATTTCGATCCGTCATACTCACTCTATCCCGTTCTGGCAGACATCCGAAAGGCTGAGAAGCGGCCGGTCCGCTTGAGCGACGATTTTCGCTGGCAGATGCCCGCGCACTATCAGGCGTCTCTGTTTTTTCTGACCAATCCCAACGCGCCGACGAGCCTGTTATTTCCATGCGCGACCGTGGCGGCGTTTTGCACGTCGTTCGACGGGGTGGTGCTCATTGACGAGGCATACGCCGATTTTTCCCGAAGCAATTGCATGGCGCTGGCGGTGCGGGCGGAGAACGAAAACACGCTGGTGATGCGGACGCTATCGAAGGCGTTTTCGCTAGCCGGTCTCCGTTTCGGTTATGTCATCGGCCCCGAACCGCTGATCGCCGCGTTGTACAAAATCAAGGATTCCTACAATCTGGACGTGCTGGCCCAAGTGGCCGGACTGGCGGCGTTAAACGATCTGGAGCACATGCGGGCGAACGTGCGCCGCATCCAGGAGACCCGCTCGCGCCTCACGGCCGAACTGCGGCGTCGGGGATGGACGGTGCTGGACTCGGAGACCAACTTCCTTTTTGCACGGCCGCCGCAGGAGCGCGCGGTCGAATGCTTCGAACGGCTGCGCTATGCCGGCATCTATGTCCGCCATTTTCCAAACCCGCGCACGGCTGCCTATCTGCGCATCACGGTCGGAACGGACAGCCAGGTCGAAGCCTTTCTGCAACAGATCTCCGGCTGACACCGTTTTTTGGAAGAGCCCCATGCCACAGCAACGGACCACCGAAACCCTGAACCAGCGCAACCCCTCGTTCGACAACCGGCTGCGCCCCACGCGCTTTGAGGACTTCGTGGGGCAGGAACGGGTACGTGAGCGGCTGTTGCTGGCCGTGGAGGCGGCTAAGCGCCGCGGCGAGTCCCTCGATCACGTGATCCTCTCCGGACCACCCGGGCTGGGCAAGACGACGTTGGCTTACATTCTGGGTGAGGCCATGGGTGTACAAGTGAAGGCCACTTCGGGGCCGGTGATCGACAAGCCAGGCGATCTGGCGGGGCTGCTCACCTCGCTTGAACCGGGAGACATCCTCTTCATTGACGAGATACACCGGATGCAGCGGACCGTCGAGGAGTATCTCTACTCGGCGATGGAGGATTTTGTGATCGACATCATGATCGATCAGGGCCCAAACGCCCGGTCGGTGCGGCTCGACCTGCCCCGGTTCACGCTCGTGGGGGCGACCACACGCAGCGGCCTGATTTCCGCGCCACTCCGCTCCCGGTTCGGCCTCGCCAACCGGCTCGACTATTATCCGGCCGGGACGCTGCAAACCATCGTCATCCGGTCGGCCGCCCGCCTCGATGTGGCCATTGACGACGACGGCGCGCGGGAGATTGCCTCTCGGGCGCGCGGGACACCCCGCATTGCCAACAACCTCCTGCGCCGTGTTCGCGATTATGCCCAAGTCCGCGCCGACAGCTTCATCAGCCGCGTGGTCGCATCCGAGGCGCTGGCGATGCTGGAGATTGATCCGTTCGGTCTGGACGAAATGGACAAGCGACTGCTGGAGGCGCTGGCGGTCAAATTCGGCGGGGGCCCCGTCGGCCTCACCAATCTGGCCGTTGCGGTGGGAGAGGAACCGGACACGATCGAGGAGGTCTATGAACCGTACCTCATCCAAGAGGGGTATCTGGAACGCACATCCCGCGGCCGGATGGCGACCGATCTGTGCTACGCGCGCCTCGGGCTGTCGGCCGGCAATCGGAGACGCGCCCCCAACCAGCCCGAACTGCGGTTGTAGGCGGATCGCTCAATAGATGAGCGCTTCGGCACCGTACATCTGCTGGTAGAACAAGTAGATCAGAATTCCCGTCACAATGATGGATGCCGCGGCCGCGACAATAAAGACGGGATTGCACGTGTCGTCGGCCCGGCTCAGCATCTGTTCCGGCTGCAGCGGCGTCACAGCGCCGTCTGCTGTGGATTCACCCGAGGCGAGTGGCGCGGCGGAATCCATGCCGGGGCGCTTGACGCGAATCGTTCGTTTCTGCGTCAGGGGAACAGAACTGGGCATTGTCGCCAAAGGGCTCTCTGGCTCGGGCATCCGGGATGTCTTCCGCGACGGGGACGCCCCGGGAACAGCCGTGGTGAACCGCGGATTGGGCACGGGAACATGCGTGCCCGGTTGAACTGCGGGTACTTTCAAGGTCGGCATCTCGGACGGGCGCTTCAGCCGGATGGTTTTTGGCGCGCCTTCAACGCCTGCCTGCGCCACAGAAACTGGATCGGAGATGTCCGCCTGAGTGGCGCTGATCGCCGATTCCAGGGAAATGCGCGATGTTTTTGATTTCGCCGCCTGCATCTGCGGAGCGGACGGCGGTGGCGGGCCGGGTGGCAGCGGATTGGAGCCTGGGCGCGGTGTTTGTCCAACCGGTCCGGGAACACCCGGACGAACCATGCGGATGGTCTTTGGAGCGGCGGCCGTCGCCCGTGGAATGACGGGCACCAGAGGCTGGGCCGAAGCGGCTTGAACCTCAAGCAGCGTCGTAATGCCAGGACTGGACGCAGCCGGCTCTGGCTTGGGGAACGGCGACTCTTTCGGCGGGGGGGTCGGGGTTGGGGTCGTGTCCTGTTCTGCCATCGTGTGCCTCCGTTCTCACTGGCGGTCAGACCGCCATCACTTCCAGTTCCTTGTGCTTCAGATCGGTGTCAATCTGGCCAATATGCGCATCGGTCGATTTCTGAATTTCGGCAAACCCGGCGTCGCGGTCATCCTCTGTGACGGTGCCCTTCTTCTGCAGCGCCTTGACCGCATCATTGGCGTCACGCCGGACATTGCGGATGGCGACACGGGCCTCCTCGGACAACCGCTTGGCCACTTTAACGATCTCCTTGCGGCGGTCCTCGCTCAACTCGGGTATCGGCAACCGGATGACGCGGCCATCGTTGCGCGGGGTGACGCCCAGATTGGCCGCCAGGATGGCCTTCTCGATATCGGCAAGCGCGGTCGGGTCATAGGCATTGATCACGATCAGGCGCGGTTCGGGCGCCGAGATGCCGGCAATGTCGCGGAGCCGGGTCGGCGTCCCGTAATAAGACACCTGCACGTTCTCCACCAGCGCGGGCGACGCCTTGCCTGTGCGGAGACCGGCAAACTGCTCCTTCAACACCTTGACGGTGTTGTCCATTTTCTCTTCGGCATCCAGAATCACATCATCCACGGTTTCCATCACGGCCACTCCTCGTGAAACGACTCAGTCGTCGTCGGCGTCCGTCACCAGCGTGCCGATCTGCGCGCCGCAGACAATCCGTTCCAAAGCGAGTTTGTCAAAAAAATCGAACACTACGATGGGGATCTTGTTGTCCATGCACAAGGCAAAGGCGGCCGAATCCATGACCCGCAGCCGCATACGCAGTGCGACCTGATACGACACCGTCTCGTAGCGCACGGCGTCCGGGTGTGTTTTGGGATCGGCGGAGTAAACGCCGTCTACTTTGGTCGCCTTGAGCAGCACGTCGGCGCCCACCTCATTGGCCCGGAGCGCGGCAGCCGTATCGGTGCTGAAATACGGGTTTCCCGTGCCGCCTGCAAAAATGACCACCCGCCCTTTTTCCAGATGGCGAACCGCCTTGCGTTGGATAAAGGGTTCGGCCACCTGGGGCATGTCGATCGACGTTTGCAGGCGGGTCTCAAGTCCCACGTGCTCGAGGGCGTCCTGCAAGGCCAGCCCATTGATGATGGTCGCCAGCATGCCCATATAGTCGCCCGTGGTCCGGGCGAGACCGCTGGCTGCACCGGAGGCCCCCCGGAAAATATTCCCGCCGCCGAGCACTACCGCAATCTGGACGCCCAGTTCGGATAGTCGCCGCACGCGCTGGGCGACATCCGCCACAACCGCAGGCGCGATGCACTCGCCGGTTTCGGAGTTACCCAGCACTTCGCCGCTCAGCTTCAGCAAAATGCGTTTGTAACGAACCTCAGATTTTCGCTCTTGGGCCAAACATCACCTCATCGCTTGTTTTATAAGGTGTCGCTAGGATAGCGGAAAACGGACGGCAGGACAATACGAAAAAACAAGGCGCAGCCCACATTGACACCTGCATGTCTTTTTGCTATGCTCCATCTTCAATTTGTGACGGTAGCCTAGACAGGAAGCACGCATGGCCATTCAAAAAAAGTCAGGACGCGACAAGCCCTCCAAACCGACTTCGGCTGCGGCGGCGAAAAGGGGGGATGGCGCGAAACCGATGGAACGGCGAGCCCCAGGCAAGCCGGGCGCGACCCTTCCCGCTGGCCGGAAAGCCCGGCCGTCAACGGCTTTACGGAAGCAGACAACGGCGTCCCCGGCGACTCGGAAGCCGGGGGTCGCTCGCCCGGCTCAATCCCCGGGCAATCAATCGGCTGCACCCCATCGCGCCCCGGTTAAGCCTGCTGCAAAACCGAGACCGGTTCCTTCCCCAAGTCAGAAACCGGCTGCGCCCCATCGCACCCCGGTGAAGCCCCCGGCAAGACCGGTCCCGTCTCCCGCCCCGCGCGTCCCGGAGAGAAAACGCCCTCACGGAGAGGTCAAATTTTCGAAGAAAGATCTGGATGGTTTTCGCAATCAATTATTCGCTCTGTACGAAGACCTGGCCGGGCAAATCGGCAAGATGCGGAAGAACGCCCTGAGACGTGACGACGAAGTCAACGTGGAAGAAGACGGGTCGGACGCCTTTGACCGACTGTTTGCGCTGGAACGGGCGGGGACAGAGCAAGAGACGATCAACCAGATCACGAATGCGCTCCGCGCCATCCGAGAGGGCGCCTACGGCGTGTGCGACGCCTGCGGCGGTTTGATTGAGAAGGCCCGTCTTCAGGCGTTGCCGTTTGTGAAAAACTGCATGGTCTGCCAGTCGGAGATGGAACGTCACCACACACGGGGCGCCGCCGTCGCGCGCAGGATGATTCCGTGATCGCCCGCGCGCTGGCCGTCATGGGATTGATCATCGCCGCCGATCAGTGGAGCAAGGTTCTGGTCTTGCGCGTGTTTCCCGCGACGGGTGACGGGGCCGTGCTGCTCCCTGGCATTTTTGACCTTCGTCATGTGCAGAATGCCGGAGCGGCTTGGGGCATGCTCCAGGGCCGGCAGGCCCTGCTGATCGCCTGTGCGGTTGCGGCGCTGGTGTGGATGACCCTGCAAATGAGACGCACGTTTCTCCCTCTTCGTTTCGGATGGGTGACTTGGGGGCTGCTGACCGGGGGCATCATCGGCAACGTGATCGACCGGGTGTGGCGCGGGGTTGTCATCGATTTTATCGACTTTCACTGCATCCGATTTCCCACATTCAACGTGGCCGACATGGCCATCTCAGTGGGCGTCGCGAGCTTGATCCTCTCGCAATGGCTGCACGAACGGAAGCACAAACACTCCGTACTGGAAGGCTGAGGGCGCAATGAAAGGGATGCAGGCTGTGAAGCGGGGTGTCGGGGCCATACGCGGCGCGTGCAGCAGTTATTTTCTGAGCCTGTTCGACTGGACCCCCGATGAGCGCCGGGTGGTGATGCTGGTCGCGGCGCTGTTTATTCTTGGTCTGGTCGTCCGGCTGCTGCGGGGGTGATCAGTCGCCGTCAAACGGGCAGAGGGTGATGGCGTTCACATACGGCAGTCCGGCCAGCCGGTCCAGAACGGCCTTGAACGACGGCTGGCGCGTCGTTCCGACGCACAACACCCCCCGTGAGCCGCAGTGGCGCTTGCCACGGGGGGTGTCGTCAAACCGCACGCTGGGATCAATCCGCGCGACCTGAGACCGGGTCAGGGCGTTGTCGGGGATGCAAAACATGTACGCCAGTCCGCCACCCGCCACGTCTGAGCCGTCACGAGGGGTGTCACTCAGGGCGCACAACTGCGGATCAATCACCAGAATCTCGGAGCGCACCGGCTGCTGAACACACCCCGCCGCCAGCCACGCACAGAGGACGGTCACGATCACCCAGGCGCTTGAACAACCTGCGGTTTGTGAGAAGACGGAACACATACAGGGGCTATTCGCCAACCTTCTTCGCTTGGGCGATCACCGCCAGACGCGCCCCAAGATCGTCGACCTGCGCCTTCAGCCGTTCGATCTGGCGCGGCATCGCCAGGGTGGCGACAAAAGCCCGCTTTGACTGGGCGGGGGCACCGATGACAAACTCGCCCGGCGGAACATCCTTGCTCACGCCAGACTGCGGCCCGATCTGCGCGCGGTCGCCGACGGTGATGTGTCCGGCAATGCCTGCCTGCGCCCAGATCATCACCCCGGAACCAATTTTTACGCTACCGGCGACACCGGTTTGTGCCACAATGCCGGTCGTGTCGCCGACCTGCACGTTGTGGCCAATTTGAACCAGATTGTCAATCTTGACTGCATGGCCGATCCGCGTGCGTCCAAAGCGCGCCCGGTCGATCGTCGTGTTCGCGCCGATCTCCACATCATCGCCCAACTCCACGATGCCCATCTGCGGAATCTTTTCCACACGCACGGATCCGCCCGCATCCTGCTCAACCGAATACCCGTAGCCGTCACTGCCGATGCGCACCCCGCTGTGCAGGATCACCCGGTCGCCAATCAGACAACCCTCGCGGACGGTCACCTGAGGGTAAATCAACCCGTCGCAGCCGATACGGGCGTGCGCGCCGATCCAACACTGCGCATCGATCCGGGTGCGATCCCCGATGCGCGCCTGATCCTCGATCACCACATACGGGCCGATGAAAACGTCCCGGCCGATGCTGACACCCTCGCCCAGCACCGCGGTCGGATGGATTCCGGGCTGGCGCGTCACGGGCTTCGGACAAAAAAGCGCGGCCAGGGTGGCGAATGCCTTGTTGGGATTGTCAACACGGATCAACGCGCGGCACGACCAGACCCCCTGCCAGTCTGCTCCGACCAGCACGGCCGATGCCTGCGTGTGAGCCATGAGCTGTTCATAGCGGGGATTGGACAGAAACGACACATCCCCCCGACGGGCGTCGTCGAGCGCCGACAGAGCGGCTATTTCCTCTGTGGCGTCACCCTCGACCGATCCCTTGAGCCATGCGGCGAGTTGGGCAACCGTCTGTGCCATTTCTCTTTCTCCACCAATCACGTGAAAAACCGGACTCGACCTCACCGCGGGGCGGGGTCGGTTTTCGCGGGCGCGGCCTCTTTTCCCGTCGCATCGTCCGGGACTACCGCGGCCGGGTCCACGCCCAAGGCCCGCAGCACATCGGCCGTGAGGTCCAGCGTCTCGTCATAATAAAGCACCGGCGCCGTGGGCAACACGATCGTGATCTTCTTTTCGTCGGCGATCGTCTTCACGACCGCGCGGATGGCGTCGGTCGTCCGTTTCAACAGCTTGCGCTCGCGCTCGTTTAACTGCATCCGGTGAAGGTCCTCCAACTGCTTCAACTCGTCGCTTTCGGCCTTAGCCTCGTCATATTTCTGCTTGGCGTCGGTCTCGGCCTTTTTCCTCGCCGCCTCACTGAGAACCGGACTTTGAATCGCCTGGGCGGCCTCCTCAAAGGCCTTGACGGCCTTGCTCACCTTGGCGGCCTTGATGTCACCCTCGCTCTTGAGGGTGGTGTAAACCTCCTCAATTGTTTTGCGGTCGCCGGCTGTGTTCGGGTGCAGTTTGACAACCCGTTCGAAATCAACCACGGCGATTTGCGCCGTCGCCGAACAGACGGTGGCCACTGCGGCGATTCCGATGATTTGGACCAGATTCATTCGCTTCATACGTCTCCTTTTCGGTCGGCTGTTCCGGACCATCCCTTATTCAAAACCAATCCAGAAAATGAACGCCTGCTCTTCTGTGTTGTCCGGCTGAACAATCGGCCGCGCGTAATCGACGCGGATCGGAAAACCGGGAATGTCGACGCGCAGACCGAAGCCGATACTCGCGGCGTAATCCGAAAAGCCGGGCGAGAAGGCATCGGCGTCCAGACTGCCCACATCAGCAAACGTGGCGAAACGCAGCGCCTTGAAGAGGGGAATCGTGTATTCCGCTGAAGCGAAGGACAGCGTCTGCCCGCCGATGGGGTGCCAGGTAACGCCGTCTGCCGTCACCTTCGGCCCCACGCTCCGGTATTCAAAGCCTCGAATGGTGCGGCCGCCGCCCAAGTAGAGCCGCTCGTTAAGCGGCACGTCATCCGCGCCGTACGCGTCAACCGTCTCCAACCGGGCCCGCAGACTCAGCACATGCCCGCCCTTCCACGGCAATTCATACCATTTGCGAATCTGGAAGCCCGTCTTATACACGTCGTACTCGCCGCCGAGAATCGAGCCGCCGACCTCGCCAAACACCGTGGTCTCCATGCCGCGGGTCGGCACGAACGGTTTGTTGCGGGTGTCGTGGGTCCAGTACATGCGCAACATGCTGTTGAGCCCGGATTCGGGATTGGCGTAAACGAACTCCGTCCCATCCGCAAAAGCATAGGCGTTGCCGTTCAGGAAGAGTACGTCATCCAGACTGACCTGCTCCAACGTCTGCTTGAAGCCGATTTTACCGACCTTGACCGGATACACGATGCCGACCGCTGCGCCGCTGCGCAAGTCGTCATATTCATCATAGCTGTTCATCCGGCGGTAGGCGTCGATCTGCAGCGCCATCGGACGATCAAACAGCCACGGCTGGATCCAGTTCGCCTCGATGGTCTGACGGTTGGAGCCGATCTCTGCGCCCAGGCGAGCCTTCTGGCCGCCGCCCGTGAAACTGGGCCAGTTGAGGATGTCGAAGTTGTTCTGCGAGACTTCAACAAAGCCCATGACGCTATCGATCGTCGAGAAACCAGCGCCGATCATGAAGTTGCCGGTGCGCTGCTCGGTCACGTTGACGACGAGATCCCGCACGGTGTTGGTTTCGGTCGCGACCAGCGATTCGCGCACCTCGCTGAAATAATTGAGGTTGCGCAGGCGGTTCACGCTGCGCTCAATCCGGACGGCATCAGCTTCGTCGCCGGGCATGACGAGGATCTCACGGCGGATGACCTTGTCCTGGGTGCGGGTGTTGCCGTTGATGACGATGTTGCGGAGCAAGACCCGCTCGCCTTCAGTGACCTGCAACTGGACATTGGCCACGCCGGGCGTTTCGGGCGGCGTGTCGATCGTCGTGCGCACAAAGGCGTCGACGTATCCGCGCGACGTGAAATACTCGCGCACCCGCTTGATCGCGGCGACGACCGGCGCGCCGGCATTTTCGCCGCTGCTGATCGCGGCAAATTTCTGAACCTGCTCAACCGGAAAGAGCGTCACGCCCTCAATGGCGAACGTGCCCAGCGTGTAAGAGGGCCCCTCTGTGATCTCATAAGCCGCGCGCACCTTCCGGGGGTTATCCGGAAGCGGCTCCAGCTTGACCGGCGCAATGGCAACGTCGAGATAGCCATGCTCGCGGTAGAGCGCCAGCATCCCTTCGCGTGCGTCCTCGAACTGCTGTTCATCATACATCCGATCGCTGAACCAGTTCCGGGGGTCCCACCAGTTGTATTGCTTGAAGACGCTCTTCAACGCGCTGGCCGAAAACACCGTGTTGCCTGTGAAGAGAAACCCCGACAGCACAATCTTCTCCCCCTCGGTAATGGTCACGGTGACGGTAACCGCCCCAGTGGCTGCGTCAACCGAACCGATCTGCCCCGTGACCTGCACGTTGGGGTATTGCCGCTTCATGTACTCATCGCGCACCTTGGAGCAGCGGACGCCGAGAAGCTGCTCGTCAATGTAGGCGCCCTCCTTCAGCCCGAGCCAGTCGCGCACCTTGGACCGGCTGACCGCGCTCATCCCCTGCACATCAACGGGAGCGGCCAGACGGAAACGACGCCGGACCACGTAGATCACTTTCACGCCGTTCTCAACCTCGGCGATTTCCACGCCGGCATAGGAGAAGCGCTGCGAGTCGTTCAGCCGGCGCACATCGTCAAATAAGACCGCCTGCGATAATTCGGCGCCTTTTTTTGAGCCGCACATCGTCAACACGTCGCTGGTGTCGGCAGTAAAGCCTTCCAACTGGCGCACCGCGACCTCTTGAATAACCTGGGCGCCCGCCGTAACGGCCGCCAACACTGCCACTGCCACCCATTTTGTCAGACGCATTCCCGTGCTCCTTTGTTGTTCCCGACAGACGGTCGCAACCTCCCGCCGCCGAAACCGGACATCCAGACCCGCATGAATTTTGACAGTGTACCGCATCAACCCCCGTTGCGTCCAATCGGAAATAACCGATCAGGCGCGCGGGGTCGTCTTGTACAGCCGGGTCATTTTGTCGCCAATGTCACGATAGGCGATGTCGGCGCCGTAGATCTCCTTGTACAGTGCGAGCGCGCGAGCGGTTTCACCTGCGGCTTCGGCGATTTCGCCCAGCTCAAAAAGCACCCGCTTGCGCGTCTCATCCATCGTGGGCACCTGCTCCAGGACCGTCTCCAATTGCATGGTGGCCAGATCGGTCTGACCTTTCTGCCGGAAGCAGCGTGCGAGGTAATAGAGCGCATCCGTGCGTTCCCGCGGACTCCGTTGCGCCAGTTGGAACTGCTGGATGGCATCGTCCCAGGCGCCTTTCTCGAAATGCTGCAGCCCCAATTCGTAACGCAACCGCAAGTCGTTCGGATAGCGGGCGACGCGGGCCAGCATGTCGTCAAATACAAACTGGTTGCGTTTCGCCTCAAGCGCACCCGCCTCCCCGGCGGCGCCCGCCTCTTTCAGCGCGGCGATCCGCGCGTCGAAATCGAGCGCCTTCAGTTCACTCAGCACACGATCCAGCTCGGGATCCGCAGTGTTGACCGCCAGCGCCTCTTCCGCCACCGCGATCGCCTCGGGATATTTCTTGTTCTGCCGGTACACGCGCAGGAGCGCACGGTAGGCATTGATGTTGGTGGCATCCTTGGCAATCGCGGCGCGCTGTTCTGCCACCAGCGTCTCCAAGTCATTGCCACCGACGACGGCCTTCGCCTGAATGTCCTGCGCCTTGGCCACGGCCTGATCCTTGATCAAGCTCCGATACGAATCCTGTGTGCCCGTCGTATCCTCCCAGCCGCCGCTTTGCATCGAGTCGTGGGCTTCTACATCCTTGAGCAGTTTGGCGGTTGCCGCGTCATGCGGCCGCAAGGCCACCACCCGTCCATAGACGCGCCGGGCCATGCGGAAATTGCCGACCTCGCTGTAGAGATCGCCCAGCTCCCGCAATAGAACCGCGTGATCGGGCGAGGCGTCCACCGCCAGTTCGAGCGTTGCCACGGCCGCGTCCAGCAGATTGGCCAGTCGCGCCGCGTTAACAAAGTGCGCCAGAAAGGCGGGATTCAACGGGTTGACAGCCATGAGCTTCTCGGCGGCCGCCAACGCCTGATCGGCCTTGCCCTGCCTCAACGCGAATTTTCCCGCGAGGTAGGCGGGCCATCCGGCCAGATCTGCGAGATGGCGCAGCAGCCCCTTTTTGCCGGTCTTCTTCACTCGCTGGATCTCGACGATGCGGAGAAACCGCCGGGCGCGGGCGAACGTGGGCGCCTCCACCACGCAGCGCGCCAGCAGATCGACCGCAATATCCAGATTGCCCCGCTCAAACGCCGAAAAACCCTTCTCAAAGAGCTTTTGCGTCACAGCGGGGATCGCATCCGTTCGCACCTCTGGCATGAAAAGCCTCTCGTGATTCAAACAGCAGGGGGTTATGATCCAAACCAATACCCGTTTTTCAGTATACCCTGAGCGCGCAAGATCAGCAATTCTATTTTTGCCCGGCGCGTTCTAATGTTCTACTTTTGGCCAGTCGGTCCTGCCGGCCAGCAGCAGGGCGGCGTTGCAGCCGCCGAATCCGGCGGAATTGGAGAGCACGAAGTCCAGCGCGACGGTTTGCGGGGCGGTGACCAGATTGACCGGACACGCGGGGTCGGCGGTCTCAAAATGGAGGGTCGGCGGAATCGTCTGGCGCAGCAGGGTGAGCACGGCAATCACGGCCTCGACCGCGCCGGCCGCGCCGAGCATGTGGCCGAGCGCCGCCTTGTTGGCCGTGACCGGAAGGCTGCGGGCGCGTGCGCCGAAAAGGGTCTCGATCGCTTGGAATTCAGTGACGTCGTTGGGTTTGGTGCCCGTGCCGTGCGCATTGAAATGGTCGACCGCATCCGGCGAAACGCCCGCGTGCAGGAGGGCCTCACGCATGACCTGCACAGAACCCGCGCCCAGGGGCGCGGGAGCGGTCATGTGAAATCCGTTGTTTCCGGTCGCCCAGCCGAGCAGGCGGGCGAGCGGCTCGGCTCCACGGCGGGCAGCCGAGGCGGCCGATTCGATGACCAGGGCCGCAGCGCCTTCGGAGAAGATCGTGCCGGAGCGGTTCAGGTCGAACGGCCGAACGACATCCGAGGTCATCGTGCGCAGCGAGCAGAGTCCCGACCAGGCGCAGCGTGAGAGGGCGTCGAAGCCGATCACCACAGCACGCTCCAGGTCCCCGCGGCTGATGCGTCCGGCGGCGTAGGCGATGGCGGCCGCCCCCGAGGCGCAGGAGAGCGACAGGGTGATCGGCGGACCTCCGAGGCCGAGGCTATCGGTGACACCACGGGTGACCGATCCGTGTGCGAGGCTGGCGCAGCGTGGGTCGGCGGCGGCACCAGCCAGCGCCTCCTCGCCTGTGTCGAGCGCGCCGAAATTCGAGGCGGCGATCACCGTTGCGCCATCGCCCGGCAGCAGACCCGCTTGCGCGACAGCTTCGGCGGCGGCGCCGCGGGCAAAGGCTTCGGCCAGGCTTGCGGGCGGCCGGGCGGCCTGCGGCGGCGCATAGCCGCGAATCAGCCCCGCGCGGGTGCAGGCCATCCCGCCCGTGTCAAAACGGTCCAGCGTCGAAATGCCGTCGGTGCCGGCCAGGAGCGCATCCCATAGACCCGCCACGGTCACGGCGACGGGGGTGACCGCGCCGAGGCCGGTGATCACGGGGGTTCGATCCGGTGTGTGTCGTGTGGGCATGTCAATCAGCGGCGAACAAAGGCATGGATGAGGCGGGCGAGTAGGGGCTGGACACGCTGCATCTCGGCGATGACCTCGGCGTGGGCGAGGGTTCGTCCGCCGGTTCCGGCGGCCATGTTGGTGACGCAACTGACGGCGGCGACGCCGATGCCAGCGGAATGGGCGACCATCGCCTCGGGCACGGTGGACATGCCGACGACATCAGCCCCGAGGGCGGCAAACGCGCGGATCTCGGCCGGCGTTTCGTAGGCGGGGCCGGGCGAGAAGACGTAGACTCCGTCTGTCAGGTCGCATCCGATCTCGGCGGCAGCGGCATGGAGCCGGGCGCGAAAGAGGGGGGTGTAAACGGCGGTCTGATCGGGGAAGCGCAGACCCCAGCCCGGAACGAGGGGCCCCGTCAGGGGAGAGAGGCCCGTGAGGTTGAGGTGGTCGGTGAGGACGAGAAGGCTGCCGGGGTTGAGCGCGGGGGTGATTCCGCCTGCGGCATTGGTGATCAACAGGGTCTGGCAGCCGAGGCGACGGATGAGCTCGACGGGCAGGACCACGGGCGTCCACCCGTGCCCCTCGTACCAGTGGCGGCGGCCGCAAAAGGCCACCACGCGCCGTCCGGCGAGCGTGCAGAGGAGAAGCTCGCCCGAGTGGCCCGACACCGTGCTGGCGCCGAGACCGGGGATGTCCGCATACGGGAGGCGCGCCAGAACACGTTCGGGCGCGAGCGCATCGCTCCAGCCCGACCCGAGGATCAGCGCGCAGTCGGGAACGCGCTCGCAGAATGCGGCCGGCAAGGCCTGAAAGGCCGCATTAAAAACGGCCGTATCCCGGTCGGGTGCCATGAAACCTCCTTCTAATGAATCACTTCGATATCCGCGCGCGCGGCGGTGACGGCCACCCCCATGCCGATCATTTCGACGGAGAGGATCACCCGCATCGAACTGGACAGGCTGCGAACGACCCCTTCGGCACCCTGGAGCGGGCCGGTGATGATCCGCACCCGCTGTCCCTGCTTCAACAGAACGACCGGCTTGAGATCGGGGGTGAGCGCCAGCGCCCGCCGGACCTGAACAAGGTCGCGCAGGAGCCGGAACGAACACGAGGGTTGGAGGAAGCGGACGACATGATTGGTCTGCAGAACCGGCAACCGCGTCTCCGGGGTCAGTGCAACGAAGAGATAGCCGGGGAAGAGCGGCAGGGTGACGGAGATTTTGCGGCGCTGGCGGACGCGGCTCACGGCCCGCAGCGGCAGATAATGCGGGATGGCATGAGCCGAGCACACAGCCGCGACCTTCTTTTCGGTGCGCGGCTTGAGAAACAGCACCTGCCAGTTTTCTAAAGATGATGCGTGGGGCATGGCGTCACGTGGCCTGACTCAACGACTGTCGGAGGGTGGGCTGAACAACACATGCGCCATGCGATCGAAACACGGCGCATCGATTCCTTACCGGGCTGCGCGCCTCGCCTTGACATATTCCACCAGTCCACCGCATGCGATCAGTTCCTTCATGAAAGGAGGGAAGGCCGCCGCCGTGAATGTTTTTCCGGTGGTTTTGTCGGTGATTGAGCCGCTGTCGAAATTCACCCAGACCGTGTGCCCCGCCTGAATGGCCGCAGCCGCTTCTGGACACTCGAGAATCGGCAGTCCGATGTTGATGGCGTTGCGGTAGAAGATACGCGCGAAGCTTTTGGCGATCACGCACGAGATGCCCGCCGCCTTGATGGCGATCGGCGCGTGCTCGCGCGACGAGCCGCAGCCGAAATTGGCGTCGGCCACGATCATGTCGCCCGTCTTCACCCGCTTCACAAACGTCGCATCGATGTCCTCCATGCAGTGCGCGGCCAGCTCCGCAGGGTCTGACGTGGTGAGGTAGCGGGCGGGGATGATCACGTCGGTGTCCACATTGTCGCCGTAGCGAAAAACCGTTCCTTCGGCAGTCATGGTCACAATCCTTTCCTCAAATTCCAGCAGATTAAACAAGCTCGTTGGCGTCGGTGATCCGTCCGGTAATCGCGGTGGCCGCAGCCACGGCGGGGTTGGACAGATACACCTCGGACTCGGGATGCCCCATGCGGCCGACAAAGTTGCGGTTGGTGGTCGCCATCGCCCGCTCACCCTTGGCCAAGACGCCCATGTGCCCGCCGAGGCACGGTCCGCACGTCGGCGTCGAGACGGCCGCACCAGCGTTGATGAAGATTTCCAACAGCCCTTCCTTCATGGCTTGGAGGTAGATTTTTTGCGTCGCCGGGATGATGATGCAGCGGACCCCCTTGGCGACGTGACGGCCCTTGAGCAGCCGCGCCGCGACGCGCATGTCGCTCAACCGCCCGTTGGTGCAGGAGCCGATCACCACTTGATCGATCGGCACTTGGCCCGAATCCCGGGCCAGACGGGTGTTGCTGGGCAGGTGGGGGAAGGCGACCGTTGAGCGGAGCGTCGCCAGGTCTACCTCGATCGTTTGGGTGTACGACGCATTGGCGTCGGGGGTGAATTCGGTGTACCGGGCGCGACCGACCTCGCTCAAAAAGTCGCGCGTCGCCTGATCGACCGGGAAGATGCCGTTTTTCGCGCCCGCCTCGATCGCCATGTTGGCGATGCACAGGCGGTCATCCACCGTGAGGGCATTCAGGCCGTCACCGGCATATTCCATCGACTGGTACAGCGCGCCGTCGACACCGATCAGGCCGATGATGTGCAAAATCACGTCTTTACCCGAGACCCAGGGGTCGGTGAACCGGTTCTTGAGCACGATGCGCATGGCTGAGGGCACCTTGAACCAGGCGGTGCCGAGCGCCATGCCCGCCGCCATGTCGGTCGAGCCGACGCCCGTCGAAAAGGCGCCGAGCGCGCCGTAGGTGCAGGTGTGGCTGTCCGCGCCGATTACGACATCGCCGGGGCCGACCAGTCCGCGCTCAGGCAGCAGGGCGTGTTCGACGCCGACATCGCCGGTGTCGAAAAAATTCGTGATGTTCTGCTCGCAGGCGAAGCAACGCAGAATCTTGCACTGCTCGGCGGCTTTGATGTCCTTGTTCGGCGTGAAGTGGTCGGGAACCAGCGCCACCTTGTCCTTGTCAAAGACACGGGCCACGCCGGTCTTGGCGAACTCCCGGATCGCCACCGGCGCGGTGATGTCGTTGCCCAGCACGAGATCGAGCTTCGCCTCGATCAACTGCCCCGCCTCAACGCGGGGCAACCCCGCCGCGCGGGCGAGGATTTTCTGTGTCATGGTCATCAGATCTCTCCTAGTGGACATTCTCACTTAACACTACATTGATCGCCGCCAGATAGGCCCGGAGGCTGCCCTCGATAATGTCGGTCGAAAGGCCGTTGCCGTGGTACACCCGTGCGCCGTGGCGCACCTTGACGTTGGTTTCGCCCTGCGCGTCCGCGTCATCGGTGACCGCAGAGAGCGTGAAGGCTTCGAGCTTCAACTCCAGGCCGAGAAGGGCATTGACCGCCCTGAACGCCGCATCGATCGGCCCCGAGCCAACGGCCACATGCTCGACGGCCTTGCCGTCCAGGATGAGGCGCACCGACGCCGTGCTGGTGATCGTGTTACCGGAATTGACCACGAAGCGGTCGAGCGTGACGCGCTCTTCGACCTGCGTCTCCAGACCGCGGGCGAGCGCCTCGATGTCGGCATCGGAAACCACCTTCTTGCGGTCCGCCAGCGCCTTGAAATCGGCAAACAGCCGTTTGATGTGCTCGGCGTCAAAATGAAAGCCCCGCTCCTGCAGACGTTGTTCGAAGGCGTGGCGGCCAGAATGCTTGCCCAGCACCATCTTGCTGCGGGGAATGCCGATCGACTCGGGCGTCATGATTTCGTAGGTCGTCGCGTTCATCATTACGCCGTGCTGGTGGATGCCGGCCTCGTGGGCGAAGGCGTTCTCGCCGACAACCGCCTTGTTGGCCTGCACCCGGCTGCCGGTGACGGTCTGCACGCATTTGCTCGCGGCGTAAATCTTCGTGGTGTCGATGCCGTGGGTGGCCTGGAACAGATCGGCGCGCGTCTGCAGCGCCATGACGACCTCTTCCAGCGCGGCGTTGCCCGCCCGTTCGCCAATGCCGTTCACCGTCGCCTCGACCTGCCCCGCCCCCTCGGCCACCGCAGCCAGCGAGTTGGCGACAGCCAGCCCCAGATCGTTGTGGCAGTGCACCGCAATCACGGCCTGGTCGATGTTGGGCACCGACTGGCGGATGCTGCGAATCAGGGCGCCAAATTGATGCGGAATGGCATAGCCGACCGTATCGGGGATGTTGACGGTGGTCGCGCCAGCCCGGATCACCCCTTCGATCACCCGGTACATAAAGGCCGGGTCTGAGCGGGAGGCGTCCTCAAGGGAAAACTGCACGTCGTCGCATAGATTGCGGGCGTATGCCACCATCGCCACGGCTTGCTCAAAGACTTGGTCGGGCGTCAGGCGCAGCTTGTAGCGCATGTGGATCGGCGACGTGGCCAGAAAGGTGTGGATGCGCGGCCGCTGGGCGTCCTTGACCGCCTGCCAGGTCGCGTCGATGTCCGCAGGCAATGCGCGGCAGAGGCTGGCCACGACCGGCCCCTTGACCAGCCGGGCAATCGCCTGGACCGAACCGAAATCGCCGGGGGACGAAGCGGCAAAGCCGGCCTCGATCACGTCCACCCGCAGACTCTCCAGATGCGCCGCTACGACCAGCTTGTCTTTGAGATTCATGCTGCAGCCCGGTGACTGCTCGCCGTCCCGCAGGGTCGTGTCAAAGAAACGAATCACCCGCTGTGTGCTCTCCTCGCTCATGGCTCCGTTCCTTTCCTCCGCTCGGCGGGCCAGCCGCCCCAGCAAGCGGAAAGTGTGCCATAGAGACAGCGGCGACGCAAGCGGAAAGAGACAAGACCGAAAAAAGTTATTGCAAATCTGCCACCACGTGGCATAATTGCTGCCATGTATACACGGGGTTTAAGTACTAAATTGGTTGCGGCGCTCACGGATACGCCGGTGATACTGGTGAATGGCGCGCGCCAGAGCGGAAAAACCACGCTCGTGCAGAAAATTGTCGCCGATCGTCCGGGCGCCGTCTACCGTACGCTTGACGATGCCGCAACGCTGGCCGCAGCCGTCGCGGACCCGGTCGGTTTCGTTCGCCAACCCGCCGAACTGCTGATCGTGGACGAAGTTCAGCATGTCCCCGCACTCTTTCCGGCCATCAAGCTGGAAGTGGATCGGAACCGCCGACCGGGACGATACCTCCTGACCGGTTCGGCAAATGTTCTGTTGCTCCCCAAACTTTCGGAATCGCTGGCTGGCCGCATGGAGATCCTCACCTTGGAACCGTTGGCCCAGGCGGAGATTGCGAACGTGATGGACAATGTGCCGCAACGGCTCTTTGCGGGAGAAGGTCCGGCGGAGATGGCGTGGGCCGGGAAAGAACGGGATCTGACAGACCGCGTGGTGACAGGTGGCTATCCCGAGGCGTTGGCTCGTGCCAATCCGACCCGGCGTGCGGCCTGGTTCGGCTCCTATCTTACGGCGATCCTGCAACGGGATGTGCGTGATCTGGCGAACATCGAGGGACTGACGGAGATGCCGCGTCTGCTGTCGTTGCTTGCCACGCGCACGGCAGGCCTTCTCAATGTCGCCGAACTCTCGCGCGATGCCGGCATCTCTCACAATACGCTGAAGCGGTATCTCGCGTTGTTGCAGGCCACGTTCCTGATCCGGCTGTTGCCGACATGGTCACGCAACTCAGGCAAGCGTTTCACCAAGGCGCCCAAACTTCATCTCAATGACGCGGGGCTAGCCTGTCACCTGCTGGGGATCGACGCCGCCCGGTTAGCAGGCCATCCCTCCCACTGGGGGAGACTGGTCGAGACGTTTGTTGTGGACGAACTGTTGCGGCAAGCGACATGGTCCCCTTTTCCCGTGCAAGCCAGTCACTTCCGGCTGGCAACCGGGCAGGAAGTGGACCTCGTGCTGGAAGATGGTCGCGGGCGTGTTGTCGGCGTGGAAGTGAAAGCCTCCGCAACCCTGCGAGGGGAGGATCTAAACGGACTCAAAGCCCTGGCTGCATTGAGCGGTGACGCCTGGGTGGGCGGGGTTGTTTTCTATGGCGGAGACACCCCTCTGCCTTTCGGGACGGGATTGCAGGCGTGGCCGATCACCTCGCTCTGGACGGGGAAGAATCCCTGATCCGACCCATTGGCTGTGGCGCGGCCAATGGATGAGAAACGTCCAACACCCAACGTCAACCACCACAGAAGGCACAACAATCACAAAACGCTTTTGTGTCTTTTGTGCTTTTTGTGGCCATCCAAAAAAGGGATGAACCCCGCAAGGGACGGGCCTTTCCATCGCGGCAAGGGACGGGCCTTTCCATCGCGGCGTCCCCGCCGCGCCGCAGGCCAATGATAAAAGCAAATCGGATCAGCGCAAGTCGCCCATTCGCGCTTTCCCTGTGACATCCGCCATGCACCTTCGGCGCGGCGGGACGCCGCTGCCCTACCCATGAGCGTTGGGTGTGGGGTGTTGGTTCAAAGGCTCACTATCCTGCGGCGAAGCGCAAGACCTCATCCACCGTGCTTTCTCCGGATGCCGCCCGCTGTATGCCTTCCGCCGTGAAGGGGATCATGCCCTGCGTGATCGCGAGCGTCCGCAATTTTTCCGCTGTCGCATTATGAACCAAAGCGTCCTCCAGTTCGGGGGTCATCTCCAGTGCCTCGGCAATGACCGTCCGACCGCGGTATCCCGTTCGCCCGCATGCCGGACAACCCACGGGGTCCCGGAAGTTCTTTGTAAGCGCGTCCCAATCCAAGCCGCCCTCACGCGCAATCTGCTCGGCCCGCTCCAGTCTCCATGCGGACAGTTCTGCGGGTCGGCTGCACTTGGGGCAAAGCTTGCGGATCAGGCGTTGAGCTACCACGAGCCGAGTGGTATCGCCCACGAAGAACGGCCGGCTGCCGATGTCCACCATACGCCGCAGAGCGGCGACGGCATCCTGGGTGTGCAGACAAGTCAGGACCCTGTGTCCGGTCAACGCGCATTGTTGCGCCAACTCCAATGTCTCCAGATCTCGAATTTCTCCGATCAGGAACACGTTCGCGGCCGCGCGCATGGTTGCACGCAGCGAGGATGCAAAAGTCATGCCGATCGACGGGCGTACTTGCATTTGCGCAACACCCGGCACCAGGCATTCGATGGGATCTTCTTCGATTGTAATGATCTTGACGTCGGGCGATGCCAGGCGTTTGAGACAGGCATAAAGCGCGGTCGTCTTGCCGCATCCCATGGGTCCCGTCAAGACAACCATGCCGAAGTGTGCGGTCAGTGCCCGTTCCAGCTTGGTCTTCACTGGCAGGAGGTATCCTAATCGATCCAGATCCGGCACCACCTCGCTCATGGAAAGCAAGCGCACCGTGAGCGATTCGCCCAGACGAAGCGGAAGAAAACTAATCCGCAGGTCGCAGTCCTGTTCCCGGATTTTCGCGACGATGCGCCCATCCTGCGGCAGTTGGCTCTCGCGAACATCGCAGTTGGCTAGTCGCTTCCAACGCGTGATGACAGGGGCCAAGAGACGCGGATCGATGGTTGCCACCCGTTGCAGCACGCCGCCGACGCGATACCGGAGTTCAACGGTCGGCTGCTTTCCCGCCTGGTCGAGCGTCGGGATGATGTGATAGTCACTCGCCTTGAGTACCACGCCCAGGAGCATCATGGCACTGACCGCTTGAGCAACCTTGTCCCCCTCAGCCAACGGCTGACCCGCAGAGATCCCGCATTGAGTCAGACGCTCGTTCAGGGCGCCAAGCAGTGGGTTGATATCGGCGTTCAATTCCGTTATAGGGTCCTGTCCTTTGAGAAATCGGTCGATCTCCTTTCGGGGAAATCGCCACTGACGTCCTGCCTTCACGCCCTGAATCTTCCCCGCCCGCAACCATCTGAGAACCGTGGGACGACTGGTTCTCAGCAAATCGACAGCCTGGTTCATGTCCAGCAGGTCGTCTCCGCAGGTCGCACGTGTATCGGATTTTTTCTCTTCTCCACCCCGGTTCAACACTCGCGTTTGCCTCTTCTTCATAATCGCCAGCCTTTCCTTTTGAGTTAACTTCCGGTTTTATTTCCACCATGCCCTTGTATGTCCATAAGATAGCATGGACGTTATGATATATCAACGACTATTTTGGGAGATGATCCCATCGGCGTCGGGGTCGGTATCGGTATCGATAAAACCAACGGAAATTCGACCCCGGTTCCGATACCGACCCCGACCCCGATGACCCAATCGCCTCATAATTAGAATTGCCTCTTGACGTTGGCCCGATGTTTCTGTATATAGAAACACTCAAACAAGGGGCATTCCCTTGATGAAGGGCACACGATCATGATTTTAGAGACGTTTCCCACCCGCGAATTGTTCTGCGATGCGGCGCGGAAGGCCACGGTCATTCCGGTCGGCACGCGCATTCTGGCCGACACCGAGACCCCGGTCTCGGTGGTCGCCCGGTTTGCCGATAGCGCCGATCCTCTGTTCCTGCTCGAGTCGGCCGAAGGCGGCGAGCGGTGGGGCCGTTTCAGCTTCGTCGGCATCTCCGCGCGCACCCACGTCGCGGTCTTTCGAGACGATGTGGTGGTCCGTCAGGGTTTTGCAGAAACCCGCACGCCCCACGCCGGCCAGCCGATGGCTGTGCTCCGCGCGCTGATGAAGGATTACACGCTGGCCGATCTTCCCGGGCTGCCGCGCTTCTGCGGCGGACTCGTCGGCTATCTGGCCTACGAGATGGCGCATTTTTTCGAGCCGCGGATCCCCAACCGCCTGCCGGCCGAGAAACCGCTCGCTCAGTTCGTCTTGCCCGACACGCTGCTGGTGTTTGACAACGTCACCCACACCCTCACCGTGCTGGCTCTGGCCTTCACCGCCGACGGCGGCGAGCCCGGGGTGCTCCACGACGCGGCCCGCGCGCGCGTTGACGAGATCCTGGCCATCCTCGCGCGCCCCCTGCCGCCGGCCACCCACCCGCGCAAGCCCGCCAAGCGGATCGTGCCCCTCCCCACCCGCCCCGAACAGGAGTTTCGCGACAATGTCTTGCGCGTCAAGCAGCACATCCTCGACGGCGACGTCATCCAGTGCGTCCTCTCACAGAGCTTCGCCTGCGCCGCGCCCGACGACGTGATGGGCCTCTACCGCGCCCAGCGCTTCATCAACCCGTCGCCCTACCTCTTTTTGCTGAAGTTCGGCGGCCTGTCCCTGGTGGGGTCCTCGCCCGAGGTCATGATCCGCCTCGAACACCGCACCGCCACCCTCCGTCCGATCGCCGGCACCCGGCCGCGCGGAACGACCGAGCAAGAGGACCGTTCCCTCGCCGACGATCTGCTGCAGGATGAGAAGGAGCGCGCCGAACACCTCATGCTCGTGGACCTCGGCCGCAATGAACTGGGCCGCGTCGCCATTCCCGGCAGCGTGCAGGTCACCGACCTGATGGTGGTCGAACGCTATTCGCATGTCATGCACCTGGTCTCGAACATCACCGCCGATCTGGAACCGGGCCACGACGCCTTCGATCTCCTGCCCGCCGCCTTTCCTGCGGGCACCCTGTCGGGCGCGCCAAAGGTCCGAGCCATGGAGCTGATCGCCGAGATCGAGCACGAGCCGCGCGGTCCCTACGGCGGAGCGGTCGGCTACATCGCCTTCGGCGGCAACATGGATTTTGCCATCTGCATCCGCACCGCCGTGATCGAGCATGGCCGCCTCACGGTCCGCGCAGGCGCAGGCCTCGTCGCCGACTCCGATCCCGAACGCGAGCGGCTGGAGACCGTCAACAAAGCCCGTTCGGTCGCCCGCGCCCTCGAACTCATGAGCCTGTAAACCGGGAGAGCCCCATGATTCTGATGATCGACAACTACGATTCGTTCACCTACAACATCGTGCAGTACCTGCGCGAGATGGGTGCCAACCTCCGGGTCGTTCGCAACGATGCCGTCACCCTCGCCGACGTCGCCGCCCTGGCGCCTGAGGCGCTCATCATCTCGCCCGGCCCCGGCCGCCCCGAAGATGCCGGCATCTCGTGCGACCTGATTCGCGCCTGCTCGGGGCGCATCCCGATCCTGGGCGTCTGCCTCGGCCATCAGGCGATCGGACGGGTCTTTGGCGGCACCATCGTCCACGCCAAGCGCCTGATGCACGGCAAGGTTTCGGAGGTCACCTCCGATGGCAAGGGTCTTTTCGATGGACTCGGGACCCGCCCCTTCAAGGCGATGCGCTACCACTCCCTCGCCATTGACCGCGCCACCCTGCCCGCCGACCTCATCATCACGGCCGAAGCCGAAGACGGCGAGATCATGGGCGTGCGTCACCTCACGCACGCCACCGAGGGGATCCAGTTCCACCCCGAGTCGATCATGACCGCCGTGGGCAAGCGGATCCTCCGCAATTTCCTCAAGTCCACCACCCGCAGCGGAACGTGAGGCGCGGGACGGGTGGCCTGCAGAAGCCGAGCCTCGTGATCGCGCCCCTGCTTGTCAGTCGCCGTACACCTCGAACTCGAGCAGCCGACACTCGATCGGACCGTTGAAGACGGGTTGAAGGCTGGAAGCCTTGAGGCCGATCTTGACCGAGAGGGTGCGGTTACCGGCGAGGATGAACGTGCGCCAGCCGGCACAGCGGGCGCGGATGAACGCGCCGATGCGGACATACAGCGGTTCAAGCTCCTCGACCGTGCCCAGCCGCTCGCCGTATTCGGGGTTCATGAAAAGAATGCCGGCGGTTGCGGGCATCGGGGTGTCGGCAAAATCGCACACGGAGAAGCGAATCATGTCGCGCACCCCCGCCATCCCCGCGTTCGCTTCGGCGCCATGCACGGCGTCGGGGTTGATATCGGTGGCGATGATCATCGGCAGACCCTCGGTCTTCTCTTGGGCGCGCGCATGGGTGACAAGCACGTGCCAGGCGGAGGCGGGCTTGAGGCCGCGGGGCGGCAGAGCCGATGCCGACGCGAGCTTGACGGTGCCGTCGGCCTGCGGCAGCCACGCGCCTCGGGACAATTGCTTGCGCGCTTGAGCGGCGTCATCCCGGTCCCCGAACCCCTTGAGCGCCATGAAGGCGAAATGGTTGCGGAAGGAGCCCGGCGCGCGGCGGCGGGCGATCAGGGCGGCCTCGATCGCAGGCGTGCCGCTGCCGCACATCGGGACGACGAACGGCGTGTCGGCCTTCCATCCCGAAGCGATGATGCAGCCTGCGGCGAGCGCCTCCTGCATCGGCGCCGCACCGGGCTGCAAGCGGTAGCCGCGCCGACTCAGGGGCTCGCCCGTGGTGTCAATGCAGATGCGCAGGTCGTCCTCGCGCCAATAGATAAAGACCGCAGCTCCCTCAAAGGTATTGTCTGAATCGGGCCGGCTGCCGCGTGCGCGGCGGAAGCGGTCGGCGATGGCGTCCTTGGCCTTGAGCGCAGGCATGCGGGTGTCTCGGATGCTGGGCACGTCCAGCACGTACGCGCCGACGGAG
>VGWG01000029.1 GCA_016873675.1 Lentisphaerota bacterium
CGCTGATGACGACCGGCCAAATCTCATCGCTCATTCCCGAACGATGGGTGCGCCAGGCATCAACTCTTCCCGCTGGTTGACCCGGTCCTCGCCGCCCGGCAGACATGCGGTTGGTGAGACGCTTACGCCACGGCCGCACTCCCCGCGGCAATATCGGCCAGGGTCACCGATCCCACGTCTTCGGCGCGAATACGTCCGGCGGTTTTCTCGGCGATCCACTCCCGCAGGTTGGAGTGTTGGTAGCCGAATGTGGAGTCGCGCGCAAATTCAGTTTTTGAAACGGGCGTCGGCCGATCATTCTCGATGACGTAGTGAACATCGTCCCGGGTCACCCGTCCGCCTTCCCCAAAAAACGGGATCACTAATTCGGCGTCCACCGGTCGGCTCGCCCGCTCCAGTTCCTCACGGATCACGTCGGTCTCAAGCGGATAATGGCCGCGCAGCGTGGAATCGGAGCGGCTCACGATCTCGATTTCACGGCCTGCAGTCCGGGCTGCGGCAAGGAGGTTGCGCATCAGACCCCGGTGCAGGGCTTCCGACTCCCGCGAGGTCAGGGCGCGGGAGTTGGTGAGCAGGTAAAAAAGCCGCTCCGTGCGCAGGACTTTCTCCAAGTCCGCGACAGCCCAGGTCGTCAGTACGCTCACCCCATGCACCGTCTGGGTGCCGGTGGGATCGTCATCAAAAACCACGATGGCTGGGGTGTCAATCAACGACCGCCCTCCTGCCGGAGACTTTGCAGAACATCTCTGGCGCGCTCGATGCCGAGCCGCGGGCTGGTGAGCACCGAGCGTCCGGTCAACTCGCCCATCCGGGGCGCCAGGCGCGTCATCGAAGCTTGTGCAAAGGCGATGAGATCCACCTTGCCAGCCAGTTCCCGTCCGGCATCGAAGACCTTTTCGTCGTGCACCGCCTTTTGCCCGCCATCAGCGACTCGAAAGCACCTGCCACAAGACATCGCTCGATACAGATGGCCTTGCCGGCACGATCCGCCTGCGCCCGAATCAGGTCGCAAGTCGGGCCCAGGGTGGTCGGCACCGTGGCCATGACGCCGATGCGCTGTCCATCAGCAGCGGCCTTTTCGGCCATGGCTTGATCGATCTTAATGACCGGTATCTTCACGCGCGGTGCGGCGGCATCCACGGCCGGGCCCAGCGAGGAACACAGCGACAGGATGGCAGCCGCACCTGTCTTTTCCGCTGCGACGATGTAATCGGCCATGCGGGACGTGACAGCGGGCGGAATGCCGCCGACTTTCATGACGTCCGGCAACAGCGAATCGTCCACGATGTTGATCAACCGGACTCCCGGCAGGATTTCCGCGAAGAGATCCTTCATCATCGTTTCGACGGTGAGAAAGACCATGCTGGTATGGATCAGGGCGAGGGTCTGCGGCTGGCTCATGTCACGCGCTCCTTCTTTCATAAATCTGTACAGACTACAAGACCTCAAAATTATGGGGGAAGAGAAAACGCCAGTTGCTCACGCAGTCTATTTGCGCTGACCCATTTTCACCGGTTTTTCGTAATCCTCTTTCATGTCATACGGCAACTTCCAGATGTTTCCCTCTTCATCTCCAAAATATAATTCTGATTTGCTGAATGTGTGCGAATCGCCATCGGCCCAGAAGAAACAAAACGGCGGCTTGTAGTCAACCGGTCGGCGGACATACGAATGGCTGAACGTGCTTCCGGACGTCAATTGGAGCGTCTTTTTCCAGTTTTTGCCGCAGTCAGTGGATTCCCAGATAGCCAATTCACCCCCAACGCCCCATTTTTGTGGTCCGGGTTCAGTGGGCCCGATAACGTTCCATTTATTTTCAGAAATGTACAGGCTTCCCATATCATAATTGTGGTCTGACTGGGTGATGACGGTGGTTTCCCATTGGCGTCCCGTCCATTTTGTTAAGCACCATTCGTAGGGCGCACTTTTAGGTCCGGGTTCGTGACCGCCGCTTCGGATATAGAGGCAAATCGGTTTTCCGTCTTTATCGAAACCCATATCGTTGATATAAACATTTTTTCCTTGTGACTGATATTCCAACGCCCGCGCAGGATTTTCAGGCTGCAGCAACGGTACGTTAACCGGTTCACCTCCCGCGTTCTTCCAGGTTTTTCCCAAGTCGTCCGTCTGCAGGTAATACAGGTCAGTTCGCTTATCGACATTTCCCTGTGGGTGCCGATTGAAAAAGGTGCCCAGCGTGTTGCCGCCAAAAATAGTGCTGACCTGATAATGCCCCGACGACTCCCCTGTGTTTTCGGCAATGGCTGCAAGCAGTTGATCGTCCGTCCAATGCGTGCCATCGGCGCTGCTTTCGAAAAATAACTGCCGCGAACCGGCGTATTTGGTAAAGAAGTGAAAATATCCCAAAGCGGTGTTCCAGGGTTGCGGATACGTCATTTCCTCTTCGGTAACCTGCTCAAATTCGTTAATCGTGAGTGGTTTTTTGCTTTTGTATTTGAATCCGGGGCGTCTACGTCCGCGACCGCTGACAAAAACCCACAGGTAATCCTCGTCATCAATCATCAGGGAAGGATTGTCGTGAGGATCGTCTACCCCGGGTTTGTCGAAAACCACGGTGGGCTTTGAAACCAGGCCGGTTTTGTGGTCGAATTCGCCAATCATGCACAGCAGGTGACGCTCCTTCTCAACGGTTGTTCCTCCATAAACAAAGAAGGTCTTATCGGCTTTTGCAGAATAGATGGCCAGTGGAATATGATCGGCCGTGTAGGTGCCCAGCGCACCCGAGTATTTATCGCCGTATTCGAATCTCTGCCGGAGTTCAAACCAAATCGGACGGTAACCATCATGTTTGGTATTGTTAAGGGATTGTGCGCCGGAATTAAACCCGTTCAGCAGCACGAATACGATCAGCACGTGGTGTTTCATAATCGGAAATGGACTCCTCGCGCTAACCCGTAATGTCGCGCAGATGCACCAGGTCGAAGGCGGGCGCTTCGTACGGGTGGGCGGCCCGCAGGGCGCGGATCACGGTGGTGGCCCGATCCTCTGGGCAGAGCATCTCGACCCGGTATTCCGCGACGGACTCGACCGATCCGGCCTGACCGATGAACGGCGAACTGCCGGGCAGCGGACGGAACTGGCCCTGCCCGAGCACTTGCCACGCGCACCGGTCGTAGGCGCCCTGACGGCCGGCCCCGGCGTCGAAGAGCGCGGTCTTGACCGCTTCCAGATGGGTGGCCGGGACGTAGACGGTGAGCTTGTACATGACGGGCCTCAGGCAAGCGTGATGAGCGACTCGTCGCAGCAGGTGAGCTTTTCCAAACCAGCGGCGGTGACGGCGTAGGTGTTTTCAATTCCAACGGCACCGATGCCGGGAAAGACGAATTTGGGCTCGAGCGCCAGAATCATGTTGGCTTCCAGCACGGCGTCGGATCGCGGCGCCAGCACCGGCAGCTCGTTGATCTCGATGCCGATGCCGTGCCCGACGAACTTGGCCTGCTGTCCGAAGCCCATGAAATGGCGGGCAAATCCGGCCGATTCGGCTTGTTTCAGGGCCAGCGCGTAAAGGGTGTCGCAGCGGACGCCGGGTCGGGCGGCGGCGGCCAGCGACTCGCAGATGGCGATCGAGACCTGGTGCGCATCCCGGACGCGGCCGGGGAGGTCGCCGATGGCGTAGGTGCGGGAACAGTCGGAGATGTAGCCGGTGAAGTTGCCTCCGATGTCCGCCATGACCGTCGTGCCGGGCCTGAGCGGCGCGTCGGTGGCGCCGACGGGGATGGCCGGATCCTGCCCCGCTCCGCCCAGGGCGAAATCATACGCCGACGGCGTTTCGGCGTTGTCGCCGGCGAGCACGCTTCCCATGAACAGCTCCATGCGGCCGCCGAAGGCGCGGAATAGGCCGAGGCTGCCGCGCAGGCGGATGGCGTGCTCCAGGGCGATTGAGAACTCGAGATCGGTCATGCCCGGCCGGTAGAGCGCGGGGAACGTGGCGATGGTTTCGGCGTGCAGGCGGCAGGAGGTGCGCATACGGGCGAGTTCGTAGTCGGTCTTGACGGCCCGCGCCAGGCGAATGTGCGGGGTGCCGTTGAGCAGCTCGGCGCCGGGGAAGACCCGCGCGAGCTGGAACCATTCCGAGGCGGGGAGTTCGTCGCCCTCGAGGAGCAGGCGGGTGGGAACGGGGCGGCCGACGGCGGCGAGGTGCTCCGCAATCTGATCCGGGCGGCGGACAGCGACAGCCTCGAAACCGGGAATACGCGATGCGAAGTCGGACGGTCGGCGGAAGAAACAAACCGGTGCTCCCGATGCCGGCAGATAGAACCATCCGCCAAAAACGGTTCCAGAGGCGTAAATCAGGTCGGCGTTCAGCGTGAGGATCAACGCGTCGGCGCGCGCGGCGGCCAGCGCGGCGCGCAGCCTGTCGTGGCGGAGCGGAAGGTCGGCGAGCAATGGGGCGGGAAGTGGTTTCATGACGGCAACGGATCGACGGAGGATTTGGTTTGACGCACCGGAATGTCAAAGACGGCCTTGTAATCCACTCCCGTCATGCTGGCGGAAGCGGTCAATTGCCAATAGACGCCGTCGCAACCGCCATTGGCCGTCGTTGCGGGTTGATCGGCCGGAAGTGCGAATCGCACGGGCACCGGTGTTTCGAAAGCGCCGGACGCGTGCGTGGGCGCACAGGTCTCATCCTGCCACAGCACATCGCGGTTCGTGCTCCGGTGCTTGCCGCTTCCGGTGGTGTACTGGCGCACGCAGGTCAGCTTCAGCTCCACGTCGGCGTTGAACGGCCGCTTCGCGGGTATGCGCAGCGTGCCGGAGAGGGGTCCGCCGGTCACAACGGTTGCGGACGAAAGCGCCAGCACGCTCACGCCGAAGCGCCGGAATCGCGCCCAGCGGTGCCCGGCGATGATCGCGAGCAGCAGGCCGGCAGCGGCGGGAAGCCACGCATACCACGGAAGGAGATCGGGGGACAGCACGCGCCACTCCATCCACAGCGTCCAACCGATGTAGCCGTTCAGGACGACGGCCACGGCGACCAACCCGCAGTGCGCATAGGGGTCACGCATGGCGATTAGGCCATCACGAGTCACTTTTCTGGGGGTCAGCAGGGTTAGGCCATAGACCACGATGCCGAGGCCGACGCCGCCGAAGGCGAGCACGAAAAGATGAAAGAAGACAACGAGTTCGGGTCGGATGGTGCGGATCAGGATGGCCTCTGTCGGGTCAGCCGGATTGACCCAGCAGGTCGTGGGCTGGTTGTTTCGCTTGCAGGCATCCAGCGTCGCATGGACCCGTTGGTGGAAACGGCCGATGTTATCCGACCCGGAATGAAGCGTCACCCTTTCGCCGATGTGAGACCGGCCGTCCGCCTCGTAGCGGTAGGAAGCCGACACGCGGTAGGTTGACCCTCCCTTGGACCCGCGGGAAATGTCCAGACTGCACGCGAGCACCGTGGCCGGGGTCTCGCGCCAGGCGCGCATCGTCTCGGCGCGCAGCAGCGTGCGCACCGAAAAGAAACCGAATCCCGCGCCAACGCCCAGGAAGATTAGGCCGCATGGAATTAAAAAAGCCGCTTGTTTAGAAGACGCCATACGCGCTGCCTCCGTGCTCCCGCCCCTCCAGACCTGGGTGGGCTAAACGTGCGTTAGTGTATGCGGAAGGGGGCATGGCGTCAATTCGGGAGTAATCGGACCATCGGGAGTAAACCGTTGACATCCTGCGTCTCGGCACAGTACTATGGGTGCAAATTGGGGCTTTGCTAAGGCAGTCTCAAGCGCGCGTGGATGCGTCTCACCACACACAGGCGGCCCACACGGGCTCATCATGAAAAGATATGTAGAACGTAAAGACCGTTTTGATCTCGCCGACCGGGTGATTTTTCTGGGTGTGGCTCTCAACGTGATGCTGCTGTTGGCCAAATTCGGCGCCGGCATCTGGGGGCGTTCCGCCGCCTTGCGGGCCGATGGGTTTGAAAGCGGCTGTGACCTGTTGATCTCGGCGGCCATGTTGTGGGCGATGCGGATGAGCCGCAAGCCGTACGATCCGGACCACCCCTACGGGCACGGCAAGATCGAGAGTCTGGCGGCGCTGCTGGTCGGCATCGGCATTCTGGCCACCGGTCTGTGGCTCGTCGTCGATTCCGCCCATGTGATCATTTTTCACCAGGTCGAAACCGTCCACTGGGCGGCGCCAGCAGTCGCGCTGTTGACGGTCGTCACGAAAGAGGCGGCGGCCCGATACACCCGCATCCGCGCGAAGCTGCTGGGCAGCCCCACGCTGGAGGCGCTGGCGGCGGATCACCGCAAGGACGCCCTCTCCTCGGTGGCGACCGCGGTCGGCGCGGGCGCGGCGGCGTGCGGGTGGTTCTACTTCGATCCGGCGATGGCCGCAGTGACGGCGGTGTTCATCATCCGCATGGGGGCGGGTACGTTCAAGCAGGCGTTTGACGATCTGATTGACGCCGCGCTGCCGCGCGTCGCGCTCGAGGCGATCCGGCAAGACGCGGCCGCCGTCGCGGGGGTGGAGCATGTTCATGAGATCCGCGGCCGCCGTTCGGGGCAATTCCTCATCATCGACCTCAAGCTGGAAATCGACCCACAGATGACCGTGCTGGCCTCGCACGCCATCGCCGACTGCGTGAAGCAGTTGGTTTTCCGCAACCACCCGGAGGTGGGCGACGTGATGATCCACGTCAACCCGCACGACGACGGCGCGCATCGCGATCTGATCCGGCTGTGACGCCGCTCAGACGACGCCGCCGGAAATGCCGAGGGGGAGGACGCAGGAGGCGAAGACGTGCTCCTGGAACAGCGTGGTCTTGACCGGGATGGTGTGTCCGCGGAGCTGGCGAAAGGCGTTGAGCCACTGTCCGGTGACCGTCATGCTCAGGGTTCCTGTGGCGGCATCCAACTCGCAGACGCGCAAATCGCTCGGGCTGTAACGGATGCCCGTGCCCAGAGCCTTGGAGAGCGCCTCCTTGGCGCACCAGAACCGGAGAATGGCGATGGGGCCTTCGCCGGAGCGCGCGGCCAGCTCGTGTTCCTCGGGCGTAAAGACCCCGCGGGTGAGGTCTTCGCTCAGTTCGCGACCGATCCGCTCGACGTCGATGCCAATTCGGGCATTGGCAACGATAGCGGCGGCGATGAGGCCCGGGGTGTGGGCGATCGACAAGTCGATGAACAGGGGTGTCTTGTCTTGCCAAGCACCGTGCGGATGCGGCTTGCCCGAGTCGTCCGCCCAGATGGGAATGTCTGAGGAGGCCCACAATTGCTGATGGCAATCGAGCAGGTAGCGCCGGACGCAGTCCTTCGCGACGCCCCGGCCCAGCAGCCATTCGACGCGGCGTCCCGGCGCCCCCGTCATCGAGAACCATTCCTCGCGTTCGGCGGCATTGAGGATCGTGAAGGCCAGCGCCTGAAGCCAGATTTCCTGGTTTATCTCGAACAGCGGCGGCGGGATGTCGGCCACGATGCCGCCGACCACCGATGCGGCCACGTTGCCAAACAGCGATTTAGGCAACGCCTGGGAGAGATAACTGTCACGCGGGCGCATGATGAGGCGGTGAAGCGGTTGGGGCATCCGGCACTGGAGATCCTCCCAGCCGGTGATATCGACGAGCATCCGACCGTGTCCGTCGGTGACTTGGATGTTGGCGACGTGCGATTTCGGGGTGGTGTCCTTGATCCTCAGGTAGCAGCGCAGGGAGGCGCCCTCAGCCAGTGCGGCCGTCAGGAAACGGATGCTGCGGATATGGAACGGCATGGAGAGTGATCCGTTGAACGGCTCGGCCGCATTCCACAGCATCACGCCCGATCCGATGCCGTCGAGAATCTGCGGCCAGCAGGTGAACAGGGGGATCGGCGTGTGTCGGACCAGACCCGCGCGCGGCAGGACCGCCAGCTCGTAGTCCAGACCGTCCGCGCCGCGCTGGGTGACGCGGCGCACGGACTGCAAGAGCGGACCCTGAATCAGGCGGTCTGGATAGATGTCGCTTCCGGTCCAGTCGGCCGGTTTCGGATCCTGCAGCGGTGGCGGCAGGATGCGTTCGTCACGCGCCGATGAATTCGTGAACAGGAATGTCGCCTCGGCGAAATGCGTGGCAAACTGCAAGGACTCATCCGGATCGAACAGGCGCGCCTGTACGGCGATCGTCCGTTTGTCGTTCCACTCGACAACCTCCGCCTTGATGTTCAGCTGTTTGGCGTTGCGCACGAATCCGACCCACCGCTGCGCCCGGATATTGAGCGCCTGGGCGAGCCGTTTACGCGGCACCAGCCGACGCGCCGCTTCGGCCATCAGCTCCAAACCGGTTGTGATCGAGAGAACGGTGAGACCATGCAGCGGTGTTCCTGATGGCGCCGATCGGTCGGTGCCGAGCGAACAATCGCGGATGAACGGGTAGTCGTCGGGTGAAAGGGTTTTGAGCAGCTCAATCGAGACGCCTCGCTTTTCGGCGACGACCTCGGCCGCCACGAGAAGCGGGCACTCGGCGCCGAAGTCGCCGCGTCTGAGCATCGCCGGGAGGGAGAAGGTGTGCGTCCGCACATCGGGGCGTCCGGCGACCGTGAACGGAAGATCAAACGGGCGGATCTCGGGGAGTGCGGAGGCCAGCCTCACGGCCGCTTCGGTGCGCGGCGGCACCGCATCGGGCCGATCAAGCGCGAGGAGGCGCGAGTTGCGGGTGCGGTGGAGTTCCGCTGCGTTGCAGCCGACACCGTGCGCCGCCAGTTGAGCCAGAACATGATGAAGCTGCAGCACATCGGAACGATGGATGCGGTTGGCCGCCAGAGCCAGATGCGGCCGGTCGCCAAGCTGCTCACCAATCTGGGGCGCGAGCAGGCCGCGGGCGCCAACCTCGATGAAGATGCGGATGCCGTCCGCATACATGGCCTCGATGGTCTGATCAAACAGGACGGTTTGCGTCCATTGTCCGAGGCAGGCGGCGACCACGCCCGAAGCCCGGCTGGGCATGACGGCGGCGCTGGCGCAGGAGTAGAGCGGGAGGGTCGGCGGCTGGGTGATCCAGGTCGAGAGGTGTTGCTCGATCGGCGGCAGGCCGTGCGCGAACCAGGGGGTGTGGCCGGGGAGACGGCTTTGCATGACCGTGTGGCGGATGCGGTCCCGGTCAAGTTCGGCGCGGATCTCGGACACACTATCGGGCGCGATCGCCAGAAGCGTGAACGAGGGGCCGTTCTGCATGGCGGGGGTGATGCGTCCGGGATAGCGGGCGACCCAGTCGGCAATTCGCTCACGGCTGCAGGCGCCCTCCACAGCGAGGATCACCGCCTCGGGGATGCGGGGATGATTGTCGAGTTGCGAAAGCAGCGAGATGCCGTCGCGCAACATGGCGATCCGGCGTGTGCGGGCAAGCGCGCCATAGCAGCCGGCGGCCTCGAGCGCGGCGAACTCGCCGATGCTATGGCCGACGACGGCGTCGGGCCGGATATCGAACCGATTCAAGAGGCGGGCCAATGCGGTGTTGGCGGTGTGCGCGGCGAGCATGGCACCAGTCAGGGTGAAGAGCGGGTTGCCGGGCGCGCCGCGCGAGGCGGGCGAGGCGGGGAAGACCCATTCGCTCATCGGCAGCATGTCGGGAAAGCCTGCGCAGACGTCGTCGGTCTCGTCAAATGCGGCACGACAGCACGGAAAGGCGATACAGATGTCGCACAACATCTGCGGATAGGGCGACAGCTCGCCGGGAAAAACGAAGGCGATGCGGCCGCCCTGCTGTTCGAGCCGCTCCCGGGTGTAATAGAGGCCCGATTTGTCTCGGATGCGCGACACGCCCTCGCGCAGTTTGCGCTCGGCGATGCGAAGCTTGTCGCGCAAATCTGCGACGGACGTGGCGACCACCGCCAGGACGGCCGGGAGCTGGCGTGCCATTTGCGCGGTGGTGAAGGCCATATCGGGGAGGGCGACAACGGGAGCATGGTCGAGAAAGGTCAGCGCCTGAACGACCGCGCCGTGCAGTTCAGCGTCGGTCGGCGCGCCGATCAGGCACAGCTCCGAGTCAAACACCGCATGAACCGAGCGTTTCGGGGTCATGGCGCCTCCGGGTGTTCTTCGAGGAGGCAGTGGGCGGCGAGGCGCTCGCTATCCCACGCGCTGACGCCGGCCCGGCGGGGCGAGAGGTTGCGGCTGTGGATCCACGGACGGGGCTCGGACGCAAGGTAGAACGGCGCGTCGGGTTGCGTCAACCGGGGGTGGGGGCGTTCAACGGCGATGGTGGGCGGGATGACCCGACGCGCGAGCGCCCAGGCCGACTTGCAGACACCGGCGAGGCCGGAGGCGGCCAACGTATGCCCGATCGATGCCTTGGCCGTCCCGAGCGCAAGCGTGCGGCGAAAGCCCTTCCGGCCGCCAAAAATGGAACTCAGCGCCTCCAACTCAGCCGCATCCTCGGTGGCGATTCCCGAACCATTCGTCTCAACATAGGCGCAGGTTTCGGGGGACGCATCTGCCTCGCGAGACGCCTCGCGAATCGCCCGCTCGATGATCGTGGCGGCGTCACCTTCGGTTGCCGGAGATTTCACGCCCGAGGCGATCGAGACGCTTTTGATCAGCGCATAGATCCGTTCGCCGTTGCGCTCGGCGTCGGCGCGCCGGCGCAGCACAAGCACCCCGCCACCCTCTCCCGGGAGCGTGCCCGCCGCATCACGGCTGAAGGGCTCGGGTGTTCCGACGGGGGTGAGGGGATAGATGGCCGCGATGCCGAAAAGCGCGGCGAGCGAGATGGGACCTTGAAGGGCTGCCGCGAGCGCCAAATCGCTACGGTGCGCGAGCAGATCGTCGGTTGCCGCCCGGATCGCCGCCAAGGCCGAGACACTCCCCGCATTGACGACGACGGCGGTGCCTGAGAACCCGAAGCGGCTGGCGGTTTGCGCCGCGAGCGCATGCGGGAATGCCTGCCGGAAGACCGGCTCGCCGACCGGCGGCAACGCCTGTCTGAGGTGCTTGAGAAGCGCGAGACGGTCGTTTTCCGAGGCGTCCGGGAAGAAGCGGTGCAGCAGGGCGCTGATCTGGTCGGCGACGAACGTCTGCATCAGCCAGGCGGTCGAGGCTGGCGTGAACGGGGGCGCGTAGCCCACGGCCAGGGAGACGCGTCCCGCCGGGGCGTTGCGTACCGTGAAGCCCGCATCGCGGAGCGCCTCGGTGGTCAATTGCGCGAGAAACAGCGCATCGGGATCATCGCTGCCGATATCGCCCTCCGCCAGGACCGGCAAATCGGGGTCCACGGCGTACAACCCCTTCAGGTATGCGCCCCGGCGTGTCGGTAGGCAGTCGAAACGGGATGAAGATGGATCAACAACCCGCAGCGCGGCCGGATCGGGATGATCCGAAAAATCGGCGCGGCACGCCATGGCTTGATCCCAGAGCGCAGCCGGTCCCGAGACGCCGGCGAAACGGCATCCCATGCCGACAATCGCAATAGCCTCTGCGTCTGCGCGGGGTGTGGCCATGAGAAGAGAGTAGCCCGACAGAGGCGGATGAGCAAGGATAAACGGGTATCCTCAGCCCGTTCCGCCGCTACAGCCGCTGGGTGGTCATGCCGCCGTCAATAAGAATCACTTGGCCGGTGGAGTAGGGGAGATCGCCGCGGGCGAGGGAGGTGACGGCGCGGGCGATGTCGTCGGGGGTGCCCCAGCGCTGGAGGGGAATGCCGCCATTGGCGATGATGGCGTCGTACTTGGCCTTGACGCCTGCGGTCATGTCGGTCGCGATCACGCCGGGGCGGATCTCGTAGACCTGCAGTCCGTACTCGGCCAGCCGCATGGCCCAGAGCTGCGTCGCCATCGAGACGCCAGCCTTGGAGATGCAGTACTCGCCGCGATTGACCGAGACAACGGTGGATGAGATCGATGAGATGTTGATGATGCAGCCGACAAAGTCGGGAGTCGCCTGCTTCTGCTCGATCATCCAGTTCGCCGCAATCTGGGTCATAAAGTAGGACCCTTTGAGATTGATCGACATCACAAAGTCGAACGACGCCTCGGTCGCCTGCAGGATGTCGTTGCGCTCCTTCGGCGCAACGCCTGCGTTGTTCACGAGGACGTTGAGACGGCCGAAGGTCTGGCGGATCCGGGCGATGAGCGCGGCACGCTGCGAACCGTTTGAAATGTCGCAGATTGCGTAGAGGACGGATGCGCCGCGTGCGCGGAGGGCATCGAGCGCCTCGGCGCAGTCGGCCTCGGGGCGAACATCGCCAATGGCGATGTCAAAGCCCGCATCGGCCAGACGGAGGGCGCAGCCGTAGCCGATCCCCCGCGAACCGCCGGTGATGAGTGCAACAGGTTTGTTCATGGTTACTCCTGCTTAGGCTTTCAGGACCGGGAGGGTGACCCAGGCCCGCTTGCTGGACGATTCGAGGCCCTTCTCGGCGAGCTGCACGCCTTTGGCACCCTCGAGCAGGGACCAGCGGAACGGCTCGTCGAGCGCGATATGGCGCAGGAACAGCTCCCACTGCACCTTGAAGGCGTTTTCGAAGCTCATCTGATCGGGCATCTTCTGCCAGTCGTCGAAGAAGTTGATCGGCTGCGGGATGTCGGGGTTCCACACGGGCCGCGGCGTGGCGCCGTAGGGCTGGATGAAGACGTCTCGCAAGGTGACGACGGCTGAACCTTGGGTGCCGTCGACCTGGACGGTCAGCAGGTCGTCGCGCCGGACACGGGTACACCACGAGGAGTTGAAGTGGACGATCACGCCGTTCTCCAGCTCAAAGGTCGAGTAGGCGGCGTCGTCGGCGGTGCAGGGATATTTTTTGCCGTTCTCGTCGACCCGCTTTTTGATGTGCGTGGCCGCGAGGCAGGAGACCGCCTTGATCGGGCCGAACAGGTTGTCAATCACATAACGCCAATGGCAGAGCATATCGATGACCATGCCGCCCCCGTCCTGCTTGCGGTAGTTCCAGCTCGGGCGCTGGGCCGGTACCGTGTCGCCCTCAAACACCCAGTAGCCGAATTCTCCCTTGACGGACAGAATCTCGCCGAAAAAGCCGCGCTCCATGAGCGTCTTGAGTTTGAGGAAACCGGGAAGCCACAACTTGTCCTGGACCACGCCGTTCTTCACGCCCGCTTTTTTGGCGAGGGTGTACAGCGCGTAGGCATCCCGCGTGTTCGTCGCGGTCGGCTTCTCGCAATAGATGTGCTTGCCAGCGGCGATCGCCTGCTTGACGGCCGGGATACGCAGATTGGTGCCCTGGGCGTCGAAATAGACGGGATAGGCGGGGTCCTTCAGGACGCCCGCGAGATCAGTGGTCCACTTCGTCACACCCGACAGCTCGGCGAGCTTCTGCAGCTTGATCGGATTGCGGCCGACCAAGATTGGGTCGGGGACGATGAACTCGGTGGGGGAGACCCGGACACCGCCCTGCTTGATGATCGGGAGGATCGAGCGGAGGAGATGCTGGTGGGTGCCCATGCGTCCCGTGACGCCGTTCATGATGATGCCGATGGTGTGGATCTTGATGTCGCCCATGGGACGCCTTTCGTAACGGGTGATTAGACGATTTCCGTGTTGGTACACTGCGGCCTGGCGCCCGCAGGCAGGGGCGGTGCGTCCACGCCTGCCTTGGGAAGGGTGCCAGCGAGTTCCTGCCGCCAGTGCGCGACATCGCCAGCGGGGCCGTAGATGTAAATGAAGCGGGCGCTGGTCGCGCCGACATTGGTGATCTGATGAAAGACGTGGGGCGGGATGTAGACCGCCTGCCCCTGAGAGAGGATCTCGCGTTCGGTGCCCAGACAGACCTCGACCGTCCCCCCCAGCACGAAATAAACCTCTTCCTGCTCCTGATTGTGCCACGGGGTCTGGCCGCCGTCCGGGGCCAGGGTGATGTAACCGGCTGCGAAGTTTGTGGCCTGGATTGGTGAAGCGCCCCCAACCAGATTTTGGGTCCGGCGGCGGGCGGGATAGCATCGCCCCTGAATGGTCGCTAGATCGGCACGTGTCATAAAATTATAAAGTTAGAGTGGACAATCCATCGGCATTCCGATTACGCTTGAATGCCGTGTTAAAACCGGTGTTCATGTTACAACAGACGCAGTCAGGCGTCAACAGCAAGAGGATCGTTGTGATGGATCAGCTATTTACAAAACGCATTGTGCCGGTCGTGGTGTTGGATCAGGTTGAGCAGGCGGAGCCTTTGGCCGAAGCGCTGTTGCGTGGCGGGCTGCCGGTGATGGAGATCACATTCCGAACGCCTGCGGCGGCGGCGGCGATCAAGCGGATCGCGACGCGCTATCCGGAGGTCCGCCTCGGCGCGGGGACGCTGCTCACAGCCGAGCAGATCGAGCGGGCGGTCGAGGCCGGCGCGACCTTCGGGCTGGCGCCGGGGTTTAACGCGGCCAACGTCAGACGAGCGCACGAGTTGGGGATGCTGTTCCTGCCGGGCGTGATGACCCCTTCGGAGATCGAGGCCGCGCTGGCACTGGGGCTGAAAGCACTCAAGTTTTTCCCGGCCGAGGCGGCGGGCGGCGCAGCGATGCTCAAAGCGCTGGCCGGGCCGTACGCCCACACCGGCGTGAAATTCGTTCCCACCGGGGGAATCCACGCGAAGAACATGGGGGCGTATCTGGCGCTGCCCACGGTTGCGGCCATCGGTGGCTCCTGGATGGTCGAGAAGGCGCTGATCAACGAGGGCCGCTGGACCGAGATCGAGCGGCTCACGCGCGAGGCCGTCGCGGCGGCGGCTTCGTGAGACGGGGTATCCGCAGTCAACCGTCCGCTGTGTTTAGGATGCGCTTATGTCGGAAAACAGGCACTTTATAGGACCGCACGTTTCGGCCGCAGGCGGGGTCGATCACGCGCCGATGGCGGCCCGGGCGGTGCAGGCGACTGGTTTCGGCCTGTTCGTCAAGAACCAGAAGCAGTGGCACGCACCGGCGCTGACGGTGGAACAGCAGGCTCGGTTCGGCGCGGCGATCCATACGGCTGGCTACACGGCGACTCAGATTTTACCCCACGCGGGCTACCTGATCAATCTGGCCAATCCCGACCCCGACGCGCATGCGCGCTCACTGGGCGCTTTGATTGACGAGATGAAGCGCTGCCAGGCGCTCGGGCTGATCATGCTGAATCTGCATCCGGGAAGCCATCTGCACAAACTGCCCGTGGAGGCGGCCTTGGATCGGGTCGCGGAATCGATCAACCGCGCGCTCGTCGAAACGGCCGAAGTCGCGGTGGTGATCGAAAACACTGCGGGTCAGGGCGGCTGTCTGGGCGTGACCCTGGCCGAGTTGGGCCGCATACGGGAACGGGTGGAGGACGCCTCGCGCCTGGGGTTCTGTCTCGACACCTGCCATGCCTGGGCGGCCGGCTACGACATACGGACGGGGGACGGCCTGCGGCGGCTGCTGGATGAATTCGAGCGCGAGGTCGGCCCGGCTGACCGCTATCTGCGCGGAATGCACCTCAACGACACCCAGCACGCGCTCGGTTCGCGGGTGGATCGGCATGCGCCGCTCGGCACGGGCGCGATAGGCTGGGAGCCGTTTCGCGCGCTGCTGCGGGACCCCCGTTCCCGGGGCATTCCGCTGATTATTGAAACGCCCGACGAATCGCGCTGGGCTGGGGAGGTGGCCGAGTTGCTGGCGGGGATCTAAATTTCTGCCCCTGCTGCAAAAAAAAGAACACTTTTCGCAAAAACCGCAAGAAATCAGCGAAATGTGATGCGTTTGCCCTGGGGTCTAAAAACCTTGACCTTGACCCCGCGCCGTTCACCCGGTATCTTACTGCATCGTTAAGCGGGAAAGACGGATTTTTGACAGCCGTCTTTTCGCAGGAATGTGTCAACACCGAGAGTGGAGCCTATCGTTATGGCGATTTTACAGCGTGCTGTCTTTGTGGAACTCGATTATGCCGTTTTGCACGGGATGAAGGACTATGCGGATGCGGCAGACGCCGTTCTCGCGCCGCATGGGATTCGGGTTGACCCGGTCGTTTTCGCGCGGTATTTCTGCGGCAAGACGGGATCGGGCGCCGTCTCGGCCGTCCTGGCGAAGGCAGGCGTCTCGGCCGAAGCGGGTCCGCTGGCGACGCAGATTCTCGAGGGGTTTAAGACGGCATTGATCGCGCGTGTCCCCGCCGTCAAGGCTGTCTGCGGAAAGTTTACCCCCGCGCTGCTCGCCAAAGAGACGCGTCTCATTTGGGTGACACAGCTTCCCGAAGCGGAGGTCGTCGCGATGCTCGGCGATGAGATCAAGGAGGGTGTTCAGGTCATCACCGAGCCGTGCCAGCATACCGGGTGTTACGGGTGGGAGAACTGGCGCCGGATGTGCCGCAAGCTGAATGTCTACGAGCGCCTGTCCATGGCGGTCGTGGGTAGCGGTCTTTCGGCGAAGGGCGCGATCACGGCCGGGCTGTACGCGGCGTCGTGCATCGACCCGCTGGCTCAGAATCAGGATTGCAGCGGCGTCGACACGATCGCCGAGACCTTCGGAGAGAGTCTGTCCAAAGAGGTGTTGCGGATTCTGTGGCAGAAGGTGTGAGGGGGATGGACAACGACGCACAGCAGCGGATTCCTGGCGGCGGCATGGCGCGACTCCAGGCGGTGATGGCGCGGCTGCGGGGTCCGGAGGGATGCCCGTGGGATCGTGAACAGACGTTGGAGACGCTCAAGCCATGCCTGCTTGAAGAGGTCCATGAGTTGCTCGAAGCCATGGAGGAGGGGACGCCGGGTCCACACCTGGAAGAGCTCGGCGACGTGCTGCTGCAAATCGTCTTCCAGAGCCACATTCGCGCCGAGCGTGGGGAGTTTGCGCTGGACGATGTCGCTCACACGATCTGCGACAAGCTGGTGCTGCGCCACCCGCATGTCTTCGGCGATGTGCCGGTGACCGGCAGCGCCGACGTGCTCAGGAACTGGGAAGCGATCAAGAAGATTGAGAAAAGCGAGCGCGTCTCGGTGCTCGACGGCGTGCCCCGCTCGCTCCCGGCGCTCCTCCGCGCGCAGCGGATGCAGTCCAAGGCGTCACGCGTCGGGTTCGACTGGCCCGACGCGGCGGGGCCGCTGGCCAAGATCACCGAAGAGGCCGCCGAGCTTCGCGAGGCGGCCGCTGCAGGCGCGTCGATCGAGGCGATCCGCCATGAGGCGGGCGACCTGTTGTTTTCCGTGGTCAACCTGTGCCGTTTCCTGGAGGTCGATGCCGAGCAAACCCTGCAGGCCTGCTCCGACCGCTTCAGCCGCCGATTCCGCCGCGTCGAAGCGTGCGCCAAAGCCGATGGGGTGGAGATGAAGGACTGCCCCCTCGAGCAGCTCGACCGCTACTGGGAGGTCGCCAAGCGGGAGGAATAGGGGCGGCGCTTGCAAACCCCCTTCGGGGGTGTTTGCAAGAGAGAAGGCAGAATACAGAAGACATAGGGTCTGTGGGGACGGGTCTATGTGGACAGAGAACGAGTAGCGCCAGAATTGTGGGGCTCGTCATGCTTGCATTTGGTGGCGGAATAACTGTATGGAGCCTCTTCTTTGTTGACGGGTGGCGTATTGTCTATGACTCTCCTCCGATGCAGGCTCACTAACACTATTCGCGGAGAAACAATGAAACGGCTGATATTCCTTCCGATTGTCTTCGGGTTGGCCATCCGCGCAACCGCCCGTGAGAGGAGTGTTGATGAGCGCCTGGCGCAGTATGGCGCCTCCGTACAGGAACGCCTGGCGCCGTTGTTTGTCGCGTCGGGTGTGGCCTATCCCCCATGCCAGGTGACGCTCATCGGACTCAAGGCGGAGCGCGAACTGGAGGTGTATGCAGCCGGGACCAATGGCGAGTACCGCTTCATCCGTTCCTACCCCATTCTTGCCGCCAGCGGAGGCTTGGGGCCCAAGTTGCGTGAAGGAGACCTGCAAGTTCCCGAAGGAATGTATCGGATTGAGTCGTTGAATCCCAATAGCCGCTTTCATCTGTCCCTGCGGCTCAACTACCCGAATGAGGCCGACCGCGCTCAAGCCCGGAAGGAGGGTAGAAGAAATCTGGGAGGAGACATTATGATCCATGGCAATGCCGTATCGATCGGCTGCCTGGCCATGGGTGATGCGGCTGCCGAAGAACTGTTTGTCCTCGTCGCGCGCACGGGACTGCGAAATACCCAGGTGATTCTAAGTCCGGTGGATTTCCGGGTACGCCGCGTCCCCGCAATCAAGGCGGGCGCACCGCCGTGGGTGGACGCCCTGTACGGATCGATCAAGAACGAACTCAGCCAGTACAAGAAAAAGCAAAACGCCGAACCAACTGCGGCACAGCCACCTGCGGCCCTGCGAACGGGGCCTCCGGAGGGTGCGCGCTGACGTTGCCGCCCCGGCGCATTATCGCGCCGCCCCCACCACACACCCACACACTTCCGCCTTGTCACCCGCCATCAATCGCGCTATCTTCTCCGCTGTCCGCGTGTCCGTCATTCCGCACCGTTGCCATGGGAATCCCGCATGCCGATCAGTTGGAACGAAATCCGTCAGAACGCCATCCGCTTTTCGCGCGAATGGGCCGGGGAGCACCGTGAGGATGCGGAGGCAAAATCCTTCTGGGACGAGTTTTTCGGCGTGTTCGGCGTTCGCCGGCGATTGCTGGCCACTTTCGAGGAGCCCGTCCGCAAGATCAACGGCCAGTACGGCTACATCGACCTGTTCTGGCGCGGCGTGATGCTCGCCGAGCACAAGAGCTGCGGCAAATCGCTCGACAAGGCCGAGTCGCAGGCGTTCAACTACATTCAGGATCTCGCGCGCGAGCAACGCCCCGACGACCTGCCGCGTTATGTGCTTCTGTCGGATTTCGACCGTATCGCCCTCTACGATCTCGAACCGGACGACCAGATCGAACTGCCGCTCTTCGCGGCCCGCAAATATAGCAAATCCGAGTTTTCCCTCAAAGACCTGCACAAGCACATTCACGAACTCGCCTTCATCGCGGGCTACAAGCAGCACCGCCTGCGCGAGGAGGACCCGATCAACATCAAGGCCGTGGCGATCCTCGGCGACCTCCACGACGCGCTGGTCGATGGCGGCTATGCGGGCCACGACCTGGAACGTTTTCTCGTGCGCATCCTCTTCTGCCTCTTCGCCGAAGACACCGGCCTGTTTGAGCCCGAGACCTTCACGCTCTACATCGAGAACCGCACGGCCAAGGACGGCTCCGACCTTGGCGTGCTTCTGGCCCAGCTCTTCGAGGTGCTGGACACCCCGCCCGAGCGCCGCCAGAAAAACCTCGACGAACTGCTCGCCGCCTTCCCGCATGTCAACGGCGAGCTTTTCAAAGAGCGACTGGGCTTTGCCGCCTTCAACCGCGCCATGCGCGACGCGCTGGTCAGGTGTACCGACTTCAACTGGTCGCAGATCTCCCCCGCGATCTTCGGCTCCCTCTTCCAAGGCGTGATGGATACCAAGGAACGCCGTCAGACCGGTGGCCATTACACCTCCGAGCGCGACATCCTCAAGGTCATCAACGCCCTCTTCATGGACGCCCTGCGGGCGGAGTTCGAGAAGGCCCGGCGCAGCAAGGCCATGCTCAGGCAGTTCCACAAAAAGCTCGGTGCCCTCCGCTTCTTCGACCCCGCGTGCGGCTGCGGCAACTTCCTCGTTATCACCTACCGCGAACTGCGCCTGCTGGAGATCGAGGTGCTCAAGGACCTGTTCGGCAAAGAGGTCCAGCAGGAACTCGACGTCCAGTCGCTCTCCGGCGTCAATGTGGACGCCTTCACCGGCATCGAGATCCAGGAATGGCCCGCCCGCATCGCCGAGGTGGCGATGTGGCTCATGGAACACCAGATGAACATCCGCCTCTCCGAGGCCTTCGGCCAGTACTTCGTGCGCCTGCCGCTCCGCATGTCCGCCCATATCCATCTCGGCAACGCCCTCCGGCTCGACTGGAAAGCGATCCTGCCTCCCGAACACTGTTCCTATGTGCTCGGCAACCCGCCCTTCATCGGCAAACACTACCAGACCGCCGAGCAGAAAGCCGACATGGCCGCCGTGTTCGGGAGATTCAAGAACACCGGCGATCTGGATTACGTCACCTGCTGGCACTGCCGCGCCGCCGAATACATCCAAGGCTCGGCCGTCGTGGTCGGTTTCGTGTCCACCAACTCGATCACCCAGGGCGAACAGGTGCCGCTGATATGGGGACTTCTGTTCGGCAAGTGGCGCATCAAGATCCACTTCGCGCACCGGACGTTCCAGTGGCAGAGCGAGGCGCGCGGCAAGGCCCACGTCCACGTCGTCATTATCGGCTTTGCGGCCTTCGACATTCCCGTCAAGCGGCTGTTCGATTACGACTCCGGCAACGGTTCGGCCACCGTGACCGAAACCGACAACATCAGCCCCTATCTCACGCCGGGGCCGGATGCGTTTGTCACGAAGCGGCAGACGCCGCTCTCGCCCGTCCCGGAGATGCGTTGCGGCAACAAGCCGTCCGACGGCGGCAACCTGCTTCTGACCGATGAAGAGAAGGCGGCGCTACTCGCCGCCGAGCCGGGCGCGGATAAATACCTGCGGCGTTATACGGGTTCTGAGGAATTCATCAACGGCACCATGCGCTGGTGCCTGTGGCTCGAAGGTGCCGATCCGATAGCCCTTCGTGCCCTGCCGCTGGTTCTTGGGCGCGTCGAGAAGGTGCGGGAATTTCGGACGAAGAGCACGGCCGCGCCAACCCGCAGCGCGGCGCAAACGCCTGGGCTGTTTTTTTACCGCTCGCAGCCGTCCACCGACTATATCCTGATTCCCGAGGTCTCCTCCGAACGGCGGCATTACATCCCGATCGGCATCGCCAAACCGTGGGTCGTTCCGAGCAACAAATGTTTTGTCATTCCGACATCCGACCTGTATCTGTTCGGCGTGCTGACCTCGGCCATGCACATGGCCTGGATGCGGCAGGTAGGCGGGCGGCTGGAGTCACGTTACAGCTACTCGCGCACGATGGTCTACAACACCTTCCCGTGGCCGCAATTCAACTTGCCGGTCTCTGATCGTGACGCCTTCTGCGTCCGGGAGGCGGCATCACGGATTTATTGGTCCTCGTATCACGAAGGCGGGGAAGAAGAGGACGCGGCGCTTCCGAAGGCAAAGGGGCAGACCGGCCGCCTCACCGGCGACGCGAAAAAGAAGGCCGTCGTGGAGGCGAAGGCGCAGGCCGTCCTCGATGTGCGGAAGCGGTACCCGCTCGCCACACTCGCCGATCTTTACGACCCGCTGACCATGCCCGCCGATCTGGTCAAGGCCCATGCCGACCTCGATCGCGCGGTTGACCAGTGTTATCGCAAGCAGCCCTTCACCTCCGACCGCCAGCGCGTGGAATTCCTCTTCGCCCTCTACGAGCGCTTCACCGCGCCGTTGCTGTCGGCGGAGAAGAAGGGGAAGAGGCGGGGGCATAGTCCATTGTAATCATGTCAAAATGCATGTCCGTCAGCCACGCAATTTCAGACAGGATTACAGGATTTACATGATTGGGATGGGGGACGCAAGGCCCGTCCCTTGCGGCCCTTCCGGGGGGAGAAGGGTTCAAGGGTTCAGTGGAGCCGACGGCCTGAGGCCGGATGGGAAATAGGGATGAGACAGGGTTTTTCGGGATCGAAATCGAAATCGGGACCGGTCTCGATTTCGATAAGGAGAAGCCACAACAAGGCGGTGGCGGCACCGGAATACCGTCGCCTCACCGCTGACGTTGGGCCCAAACACATGATGAAGGCGACATATCTGAGACTCCTGATTTGTGCCGGTATACTGTCTTGGGGTTCACTACCGGGTGAGACAAACCCGGCTCCGCAAGTTAGCCGAACAGCAATCCCGGCGGTCTGGTCCTCGCTGGTGACGAATACTGTCTATGGCCTGTCCCATCGATTTGGCCTTCCAGCGGCGGATGTTGAGATCGGACCGGGGGCCCTTCACGCGTTTCCTGTCACCTTGGAGATCACAAACGTTGGGACTAACGAGTGCAGGATACACACATACGGACGCAGTCCCACGAATGAAGTGGAGGCAGCAGTTCAGGTGGCGTTTGAGGTGGTCACGCAGGAAGTGTTTGACGTGATGCATTTTCATCGCACTGATGAGATCAGAACTCCACCTATCACTGTGCGATTTCTCGGCAGAGGAAACCAGAGTCAGAAGACCCAACCAGCACCCCCACCGTATTTGGAGCCCGCTGCGCGTTCTCCTCAACGACTGGGCTCGACGAGAGCCGGGCCTCCTGTCAGTCGATGGCCAGGCACAAGAGGGGAGGCGTGGTGAGCGCAGATCCGGGTTTTGCCAGACTGATGAAGTTCCGCTTTCCGTGGCGAATCTACCAGGCGCGCGTGATCGGCGAGATCGCCTCGCATCTGGACGACCGGAAACTTCACGTGGTCGCGGCGCCGGGTTCGGGGAAGACGGTTCTCGGTCTGGAGGCGATCCGCGTCATAGGCGCTCCGGCGCTGGTCCTTTCGCCAACCCTCACGATTCGCGACCAGTGGCTCGACCGCCTGACGGGGATGTTCCTGCCGGAGGGGGCGGCGCGGCCGGACTGGGTTTCAACGGACATCCGGCATCCGGGCGCCATCACCTCGATTACCTATCAGGCGCTTCACATGGCCGTCACCGGTTTTGAAGCCGGGGGCCCGGAGGATGAATCTGACGCAGGCGATGCAGCCGATGACGCACCCCTCCGGGCTGGCGGAGAAAGGCTTTCCCGCAGGAAGGCGTCAACGATCAACGTGGCGGACCTGCTCCAGCGGGTCGGTGTCACGACGGTGGTTCTTGACGAGTGCCATCATCTCCGGAGCGAATGGTGGAGGACACTCAACGCGGTCGTGGGTGGGATCGAGCAGGTCAGGATCATCGGGCTCACCGCCACGCCGCCGTATGACGTGGATCCGCAGGAATGGGAGCGCTACCAGAAGTTGTGCGGTCCCATCGACGCCGAGATATCCGTGCCGGAACTCGTGGCCGACCAGAATCTCTGTCCGCACCAGGACCATGTTTATGTCTTGCGGCCGTCGGGCGAGGAGCGGGCCGTGATCCGGAAGTTCCGATCGGACGTGCAGGAAATCCTGAAGCAGGTGGAGTCCGATCCTGAGTTTATCGCGGCGATCGAGGCCCATCCGTTTCTGGAACGGCCGGCGAATCATGTCGACGAGATTCTGAATCAGACGGCGTATTTTTCAAGCATTGCCATCTTCCTCAACCGCGTCCGGGGCGTGGCGCCGCGGCGGTTGCTCCGGGTCATGGGGCTCGACGGGAAGCGGATTCCCGCGCTGACCACGGAATGGTGGGAGGAATTGCTCTCGGGGTTCCTGTCAGGCGCCGATGCGCGCGAGGCGCCGCACGCTGCGGTCGCGGCGAGGATCAAACGCGATCTCGCGCGAATCGGCGCGCTGGACCGGGGCCGGGTGTTCCTGCAGTCCACGCCGAAGATGGCCCGGCTGCTGGCCTCCAGCGTCTCCAAGCTGTCCGGCATCCGGGATATCGTTGAACTGGAGCACGGCCGGCTCAAGGATCGGTTGCGGCTGGTCATCCTCACCGATTTCATCCGCAGCGCCGACATGCCGGCAACGGTCGGCGACGAGGAACCGGTGGCTCGTCTGGGCGTGGCGCCCATTTTTGAACGGCTGCGGCGGGACCTGAACGACGACGTGAAGTTGGGGATACTGTCCGGCTCTCTGGTCGTGGTGCCTGCGGCAAGCGTGCCGCTGCTGCTGGAATGCGCCGCGGCGCTCGGGATCGGCCCGGAGGCGTTGCGGTGCTCCGCCCTGCCGCACGACCCGGGTTATGTCTATCTGAACGGGGTTGGCGGGGCCGACGCGCGTGTCGTACGGATTGTGACGGATCTGTTCACGCGCGGCGGCATCACCGTCCTCGTGGGCACGAAGTCGCTGTTGGGAGAAGGGTGGGACGCGCCGTCGGTCAATGCGTTGATCCTGGCGACGTTTGTCGGATCCTACATGCTGTCGAACCAGATGCGCGGCCGGGCCATCCGCGTGGAGAAGGGGAACCCGGACAAGACCGCGAATATTTGGCATCTGGTCTGCGTGCAGGACGACACGGACGAGACCGGGCGGGCCATTCCCGGCGGCGATTGGGAGACCCTGGTCCGCCGTTTCCAGGCGTTCGTGGGGCCCACGCGCGGCGAGCCGGTGATCCAGAACGGCGTCGACCGACTGGGCTTGGGCGGACCGCCGTTCACGGAGGCGCGGATGGATGCGGCCAACGGCGCGACGCGGGAGGCCGCAGCCGACAGGGAGGGCCTGCGGCGGATGTGGCTGGAGGCGCTCAGCCAGGGCGCCGAGGGATCGCGCCTGGTCCAGGAGATCCAAGCGTCCAAACCCGCCCTGCCGCGCGGCTGCGTCTTCAGGGATGCCATCCGCGTGATTCTGATGCAGGGCGTGAGCGCGATGATGTGCTGCCTGAGTTCCATCCGGATTGAAGCCGCGAATCGTATCGGGCTGAGGATGCTGCTCGGGCTGCTGGCTGTCGTCACCGGAGGCGCCTGCCTGGTCGGTCTGCCCTTCTTCCTCAGGGCGCTCTGGCTGCTGCTGCGGCACGGTAGTTTCGCCGGGAGTCTCAAGCAGGTGGGTCAGACCGTGCTGCGGTCGCTGGAGCATGTCGGCCTCGTCACGACGGAGGCGCGCAACCTGCGCGTCCGCACCGAGCCGCTGCCGGACAAGACCGGGGCTGTCTGCTTTCTGGATGGCGGCACCACGTATGAGAAGACCGTGTTCCTGGAGGCGCTGGCCGAGGTGGTGAATCCGATCGAGGATCCGCGGTATGTGCTGATCCGGAAGAGCCTGCTCGGATGGTGGGTGCGGCGCGACTTTCATGCGGTCCCCACGATCCTCGCCCGCCAGAAGGAGACGGCCGCGTATTTTGCGGGCCAGTGGAAAAAAACTGTCGGTCCCATGGAATTGGTGTACACGCGCACGCCGGAGGGGCGGCAGACCCTGCTGAAAGCGCGGGGACAGGCCTTGTCGTCGGTTTTGCTGAAACGGGCCGAGCGCAGGAGCGTGTGGCGGTAGGCGCCGCGTTCGCCTGATCAACGGCTGGCTGGCACCCACAGGCTAGAATGCCGCGACAATGACGATTACCGGGGTGCCGCCGTACCTGTGGCGGGACGGCTGTGGACCGACTGCGGTCGGCCCCCAGCCTCATCCCCCTTGATTTGGAACCGCTGAGCATGTGACGGCGAGATTGACACAACCATCTTAATTTCGCTACATTTCGTCCATGAAATCACTACTGCATACCGGGTCCAGCCTGTCTGCCCGCAGTCACGCACAGGCAGGCGGGCGTGTGCCCGTGCAGTCTGGAAAGCGATTTCTTATCAATACCCGCTTCAGGAAGGTGATTGCCCCCCGTGCTTGCTGTGTCGCGTTCGGACTGCTGTTGCCCGCTTGGGCGCTGGAAGATGCCGCAGGATTGGACGTGATGGTCGCCGCCAACGGTGCGATCCGGTGGCAGGGTGAAATGGTTGACTCGAACTGTTGGGCTTTGTCCTCCCGCGTTGACGAGTCACCCCCGGACCGGGTTGCGCGATGGATCAAGCAGCTCGGGGAGCCCACATACCGGACACGCGAAGAGGCCAGCAAGGCGCTGCTGGACGTCGGAACTGCCGCCAAGGATCAGCTTAATACCGCCGCTCGTGATCCCGATCCGGAAGTTGCCATGCGAGCCGTCGCCGTTCTAAGGGAAATCCGGAGTTGTGAGGAAAAAAGCGCCAAAGCAGCCCCATTGGAGGTCCTGGCCCCGCAGATTCCTTTTGATATCGGTGAACGCAACTCGTGTCTTGGCCTGCTGGGCGATGTCCGCATCTTTGCCCAGTACTCGGCGCTGGGCATCACGGTCCACCTTCCGCCAACCGCACACGAACCCCGTCCCAGCCAACTCCCGTTCTTCTTGGTGATGGCCAACCCGTCTTGGCATCCCGTGCCGGTCTGGGTCGGGCCTCGCATGGTGCAGATCCCCGAGGATATATCACAGCTCCCGTTGCGGCCCGAGATCGAGTTGACCGAATACGATTTGCTAACGGAACTGGACGAGCACTGGGAGCCGACGACGGCCAAAGCGAAAGCACGGGTGCACGCAATGGAGCGCTACCTGGCTCTGGGGGGAACTTTTAACGAGTGGATGCTGCCCATGGTGCCGGTGCCCGCCTGGGTCGCCGTGCTTCGTCAACGGCTGGCGCGGGGCGATACAGCGGTTTTCTCGATGCTCGTTCAGATGGGAGCCATGCCGCCCGTTGACGAGGTACTGGGGTTGCTCAAGGCGACGCAAGGCCCGGCTAGGGAAAAGATCTTGCAGGACTTGACGACTGTGGATCCAACCCCGTATCTCGACACCATCCACGGGATGCTGAACGGGCGCTACGCGAACGACGCATCCCTGCTGGACGTGCTGGGCGCTGCCGGTGTTGTCGTTGATCCCGCCAAACTTAACTATTCGGCGAGCGAGATCACGGCGGGTTCAAGAAACAACGGCTATCAGCTCCTGTGCTACTGCCGCAACGTCGGTATCAAAGCGCCCGACGGGCTTGTCGATTCCTACCTTCGAAATGACACCATGCACCTGAACTGCGGCGTTCTTCTCTCCGAAGCGCAGAAGGACTCCCTGAAGAAGATACTGGTAGACGAGGCCGAGCCGGCACGCGTGCGGTTCCACGCGCGCTGTCTGCTCTTGCTTGCCGGAGACAAGACTCAGGAAGAAGAACTCATGAAGTTTGTTCCACCCGGAACGCCTTACCAGAACGGCTATAACAGCGGCAATCTCGATGAGTACATTAGAGGTACGCTTGACTTCCTCGCAAGCGACGGACTTTTTCCCAGCCGCCGCCAGAGTCTGCTCAAGCACGAGTTGTTCGACAGCGAAACAGTTGGCCCCGGCGTCCACTGGGTGCTGATGAAGGGGGCCACGCCGGAAGAGGTGGCGGAGGTCGTGCAAAAGCTGGATGACAAGTTTGTTGCCAATATCGCATGGCAATTGGGAGACTGGAATTGTCGGGCGGCCGTGCCGAAGCTCGTCAGCACGCTCGACGCCTTGGACTATACCGAAGAGAGTCAATACGACTTTGACCGCGTCGTTGGCGGATTGCGAACCCTTGCCGATCCATTCTCAGGCCCCTGCCTGGTTCGGGCTCTTGAGAAGATCGAGAAGACGAATCTGCACATGACTCCGGAAACACGCATACGGGTTTTGGACGGGCTGATGCGCATGGGCGCTGGCTTTCCAGAAGGAAAACAGACTCTGCAGCGTGTGATCGCCAGTGAGAGGCGCTACAGCGTATTTCGCATGATGGCGCTGGCAGGCATGGCCAGGCAATCTCCAGACGAAGGATTGGCCATGATGCTGAAGGAAGTGGAAGCCGCACCACCGACAGCGCTGCCGATGTTGCTGAAATTACTGACGGATACGCGTCTGCCTGGAATCGCGCCGACGCTGAAAAAACACCTCAACAACCGCTACCCGCCGGCCGCGATGGCGGCCGCCGTGGGTATGCTCAGCCTGGGAGAAAGCTCGGCTCTGCCGGTCATTCACAACCTGCGTTGGCGATCCGGGAGGCATAACAACGAGATGCAATCTGCGCTGATGGCTTATTGGAAACCGGATACGCCGCCCGAACACGTCAGCATGATTCGAGCATGTCTGGATGCCTACAGCCCCAATGGATATCCTGTGAAACGCTGTGTCACGCGAGATGACTACAAACAGTGCTTCGATTTCCATGAGGAGTGAACGTGGGGGATCTCGGGGCTCTCGGGGACAGGGGCCCCCGCCAGGGTCTGTGGGGAGAACGAGTTGAGCGTCCTGTTTCTCTGTCCCCCGTTGACCTCGTAGACTGTGGAGCCACTCCAGCGCCGAGCTTCATCCGCCGGCGAGCAGCAGAACCACGGAGAGCGCGACACAGGAATAGACGGTGCTGACCGCCACCGTGCCGGCCGCCAGGACCGAATCGCCGTTCATCGCCTGCGCCATGACAAAAGAGGCCACCGCCGTTGGACAGGCCAGATACACCAGGCAAACGAAGCGCGCGTCGTGATTCAAACCCCAGAGCACCGACAAACCCCATCCGATGAGCGGGCAGAGAATCAGCTTGAAGGCGGTGGCCAGATGTGCGGGTCGCCACGCCGAACACAGGCGTTCGCGCGTCAGGGAGGCCCCCAGGGCAATCATCGCCCCCGGCCCCGAGAGCGAGCCCAGGGACTCGATCGTCCGGGCGATGCCCTTCGGCGGATGAACGTCTGCAGCCAACGCCAGCGCGCCCGCCACGCAACTGACAATCAACGGATTGGTCACGATTCCCCGAAGAATGCTCAGCCAGGAGACACGAGCGATGGTCCCGTCTGTCCCCGTCGTCCGAGGCGTCAGCGCCAGAACGGCCAGCACATTGTAAAGAATCAGACAGGGCACTAAAATCAGAGTGGCCAAGGAGAGGATGGCTGCGGCATCGGGCCGATCTTCGGTCGCGAAAAGGATAATTGGTAGTCCGACATAGGCGTTGTTGCTGCGAAATACCGATTGACAGAAGGCGCCGCGCGAAGCCCGACCGATGCCCATCCAGTCGGCACCGAACCAGGCGATCACGGCAATCACGAGGGTCGTTAGCAGCAGCACCCCAGAAGCGCTGAAGCACGCCGGTTGAAACGCGCTTCCGGAAATCGTGTCGAATAGCAGGCAGGGCAAGGCCACCCAAAAGATAAAGGTGTTGAGCGTTGCCGCAAAGGATTCGGAAAGCAAGCCCGACGCCCGCAAGGCGGCGCCCAGCGCAAGGACCAGGAAAATGGGCGTCAGCGTGTCGAACACAAAGGAGAGGGCGGACCAGTCGGGCATGCCACCAGCGTATCATCAAACGCCCGGTGCTGTAAATAGGGCGGCATGAAGTCCTGCGGTGGTCGGTTAGCGACAGGGGGGGGGCGGGAGAGTGTGTGGGTGTGTGGGTGTGCGTACACGCACAGGCAGGCCGCCGCGCCGCAGGCGAATGGATCAAGGCGTTTATCGCTCACACACCCACACACCCACACACTCACACACCCCCTGTCGCCAACCGATCACACCCTAATCCTCGCCTAAGGCAGGGCAAATGTACGCAACCCGTTAAAAGAGAGAAGAAAAGGCTTGCTGACGGGCTATAGATTTCCTATACTGCATGTCCATGGCTACCCGTC